>DASUEL010000312.1:0-2768 GCA_036275095.1 Bdellovibrionales bacterium | reverse complement strand
GTCGTGCTCATGGTACGGGAATTCGGCGAGTACCGCGCGAAGCTGATGGCCGACATCCACGAGCGCAACGTTATTTCGATGGCCTCGCTGATGGACCGCTACAACAACGCCTATGCCATCTGGGACGCGCGTCAGCGGCTCGCAGCCGGCCAGCCGCTGACCGACGATGCCGTCATCGCTCGCGCGCTCGAGTTGATTCGGGCGCGGCAACTGGTCTTTTTGAAGCCTGAGCTCCCGGAACATGCGGGCTTTCACTACTCGCAACATTCCCACTTCGTGCAGTGGGCGCATGAGCTCCTGAAACAGAGATTGAAGTAACCGGGCGGCCCGCCTGGAGCGTTTGTGCTTCAGCGATTGAAGAGCCGGTTGATACGGCGAATATCCTCGTCGCTCAGGCCTTGGGTGGACGGGGTGATCCGCTGCCCGCCCTTGGGCCGAAGCGTCTCCTCGTTGGTTCGTTTGGCGAAAAGCTGCGGCGGGTACAGCATCACGGACTGGTAATCGAACGGGGCGCCACGAAGCGGTTCCATCAGCTCGGGCGAGACTTTGGCGAATTGGGGCTTCATTTCGTCTTGTACGTTTTCCCAATTGATCTCGAGGTAATCGTCGCGGTCGGTGCGGCTGTGCTCGTGCACGAAGCCCAGCGCGTGCATCACCTCATGGAGCACCTCGACCCAGCCACAGGAGGCCGAAAGCTTGATCGGCTGGTGCCCACCAACCCGGCCCAAGTACGATTTGCAGTTCACCTCTCCCGGCTCGAAGACGATCGCGTCGGCCTCGCCTTTGAACGGAACGAAATTCACGACGGTCTTTTCGCGTAAGTACGCGAGCGCCGTTTCGACCCGCTCCGGGTTCGGAAGCGACGGGCTGATCGCGTACGGGATTTCGGGGCTGCGCCAGGCTCGCGGGGGCGGCGGCTTATTGAAGCCTTCGGTGATCGGCTCGGTCGTCGCGGGCGCGCCGAGAATCAAATCGCCGAATGCGATCGCAAGCCCCTCTTCGACTTTGAAATGCACGACTTCCATCGGGCCGGCGAACGGTTCTTCAGGAAGCTGCGGGCGCCGGGCCACTTGAACGGAGCTTTTCGGAGCCGGCTTTGCGGCGAGTGAGACCGGCGCAGGTGGCGCCGCTCGCGGGGCCGCGGTCATGAGCGGCCGCTCTCGCTGCACCGCCTGCGGGCGCTCCGGCGCATTCGGTTCGCGGCTCAGCCACCACCAGACTCCGGCAATCAGGCAAAGAACGAAAATAATCCGACCGGTCACGAGACAAAGATTAGTCGACTTTCGCGAGAGCGGCCAGCAATTCTTCTGATGAAGCGCCGAGCGTGGCGAAGCGCTCGGGCCGGTTCTCGATGGCCCTCAGCGATTCGGGCAACGGAACGGCGCGGCCGATGAGCGGCTCCACGATCGTTTCGAATTTCGCCGGGTGCGCGGTGGCCACCGCAATCGCCCCGTAATCGCGCGCCATTCGCATTGCGCGAAACGCCGTGGCGGTATGAGGATCAATGATCTCTCCCCACTCGCGGTCGGCTGCGCGAATTTCATCCCGAATTTCCTCGTCCGTGACGGCGCAAGCCGAGAGCTCGGCCGCGCGCGGATCCTCATAAAGGTGAAACAAGCGCTCGGCGTTGCTCGGGTTTCCGACATCCATGGCGTTTGCGAGCGTCGCGATTGAAGGCTGCGGCGACCACGGGCGACCTCCGAAAAACTCGGCGAGCGCGCGGTTTGCGTTAGTCGCGAGCTGTAGCGCCCCGATCGGAAGCCCCGCCTCGCGAGCCCAGATGGCGGCTTGCGCGTTACCCAGGTTTCCAGTCGGAATCACGAAACGCGCAGGCCCCGCGCCGGGCTCGGCCCGGCTGAACGCGAGACTCGCATTCGCATAGTAAACCATCTGTGGCAAAAGACGGCCGATGTTGATGCTATTGGCGGAGGTCAGCGGCCGCCGTCCCTTCCAGGCGAGAAACGCCTGTTTCACCATTTTCTGGCAATCATCGAAACTGCCGCGCACCGCGAACGAATGAACGTTCGAGCTCCAGCACGTCAGCTGGTGGCGCTGCCGGCGAGACACGCCGTTTTCGGGAAAGAGCACGAACACGTCGCAACCCTCGAGCCGGTCGAACGCCGCCGCCACCGCGCCACCGGTGTCACCCGAGGTCGCGACGAGCACGATCGGGCTCTCAGCGACCCGGCTCACGACCTGCGCGAGAAAGCGCGCGCCGAAATCCTTGAAGGCCGCCGTGGGGCCATGAAAGAGCTCGAGGACATACGGGCCATTTTTGAATTTTCTGAGCGGCGCCTCGAAGGTGAACGCGGCTTCGCACATTTCACGAAGCTCGCCCTCGAGCACGTCGCCGGCCGCGAACGGCTTCAGAAGCTCGCTCGCGAGCGCCGGAAGATCCCCAACGTGCGGCAGCAGGCGGGACGGATCCAGCTTGGGCATGACGACCGGAACGTACAATCCGCCGTCGGGCGCAAGACCCGAGAGGATCGCATTGGAAAGCGACACGTCCGCCCGCCCGTCTTTCGCGCGCGTGCTACGGTATTTCATAGAGCTTTCGCGCCGCCGGCTTGAACCGCCGCCGTCCAGCTATGAACCGCGAGCCCGGCCCGGCGAAACACGCCGGCCACGCTGGTCGCGGCGCTCTGCGCGGCCGCGGCCCCGCGGGTGAGCGCGAAGACCGTCGGCCCGGAGCCCGAAATCGAAAAGCCGAGCGCGCCGCATTCGAGCGCCGCTTTCTTGGCCTCCTGAAATGAAGGAATCAGCTTTTG
>DASUEL010000311.1:0-2901 GCA_036275095.1 Bdellovibrionales bacterium | reverse complement strand
ACCATCGCGCAATGCTACGAGGTCCTGGGAGTCGTACACTCGCTCTGGAAGCCGATTCCGGGCCGCTTTAAAGACTTCATTGCCATGCCCAAGGCGAACAACTATCAGAGCTTGCACACCACGTGTATCGGGCCGGGCGGGGAGCGCGTCGAAGTCCAAATACGCACGGCCGAGATGCATCTCATCGCCGAGCGCGGAATCGCAGCGCACTGGAAGTACAAAGAAAAGCGCGAGATCGACGCGATGGCCGAAAAGAAGATTCAGTGGCTGCGCGAGCTGGTGTCCTGGCACCAGCAGACCCGGGATGCCGACGAGTTCCTCGAGACGATCAAGGGCGATTTGTTCGAGTCTGAAATCTACGTCTTCACACCGAAGGGCGAAGTGAAGCCGCTCCCCGAGGGCGCAACCCCGCTCGATTTCGCGTATTCGATTCACACCGACGTCGGCAATCGCACCGTCGGCGCGAAGGTCAACGGCCGCATGGTTCCGCTCAAGCACCGGCTCCGCAGCGGCGACACCATCGAGATCATGACGTCGCCGAACCAGCATCCCACGAAAGACTGGCTCAAGCTCTGCGTGACGTCACGGGCGCAATCCAAGATTCGTGCATTCGTGCGCGCTGAAGAGAATAAGCGCGCGGTCGCGGTCGGACAGGAGCTGCTCGAAAAAGAATTCCGGAAGTACAATCAATCGATCACGAAGGTTTCCAAAACCGAGGAGTTCGCGAAGTATCTCAAGCAGTACAATTACCGTGTCGCCGAGGAGCTCTATGCCCAAGTCGGCTACGGCAAGGTGACGGCGCAACAGCTCATTCAAGCGCTCGTTCCCGACGCGAAGCCGGTTCCGGTCGAGGAGCCGAAAACGTTCATCGGCAAGGTTTTCAAGGCGGCCACCGAGCGCAAGAAAAAATCCGGTTCGGTCATCAAGGTCAACGGCATGAGCGACATTCTCGTGCGCTACGGCAAGTGCTGTAATCCGATTCCGGGTGACCCGATCGTCGGGTTCATCTCGCGCGGCCGGGGCATTACGGTTCACAATGCCGCGTGCCCGAAAGCCTTCGACGTCGACAAAGACCGCCAGGTGGAGGTCGAATGGACCGGCGATGAGACCCCCAGGATGGTGCGTATCCGGGTGGTGAGCCAAAATATCCTAGGTATCTTGAACTCGATGACCGAGGTTTTTCGCACTCAGGGGATCGACATACAAAACGCGCAGGTGCGCGCGACGAAAGACAACACGGCGATCTCTCTTTTTGACGTGAACATTCGCAATACCACCCAGCTCACGCGCGTGATTCAAGAGATGCAAAAGCTCAAGGGCATCATCGGCGTCGAGCGCGTTCAATCGACCTAACGCTGCCCTGTCTAGATCCCGGACATTTCTGGAATTCTTTCATGCGGGCCCCGCCGGTCAGGCGCCTCAATGTTCAAAAGCTGGAACGGGCGTTGCTCTCGAGAGCCACGTAACTAAAAGGAGTGTCTATGATCAAATTGATGCTTTCAGCGTTGGCAGTTCTCGTGCTGGCCCAGTCCGCTCAGGCCATTCCGACCGTCATCGTCCGCGGCGAACCCGTCAATGACCTCGTCGAGGTATTGACCAAGAATCTGAAAATCAACGGAGATCCCAGAACGGGTATCGAGGTTCAGGCCACGGTTTGCACGACCGAACAAGGTGGACGCAATGCAAGCTGCGACTTCAAAATCAATGGCGTGGAACGCACGGTGAAGGGCCGCGCCGCCATCAAAGTCTACGTCGCGGTTTTTACGGTAACGGGCAAAGAGTCGAACGCGCGCGGCATCGGCCGTGTCTCTGTCGGCAAATATCGTTGCTTGCTCGCCGGGACCCGCCGCTTCGCCGGCCTCTACGAGCCGAACACCTGCTACTTTTCTTCGAAAGACGCAAAGCCCGAGCTGAAACGAGCCAACTAACCGAGGCCCGGCTCAGCTGGTTGGCTTACTCTTACGCCGGATTGTCTTTCTGAAAGTCAGGATTCGCAACCCAGCAGTCGGGCGGGGAGCCGCCGTTATTGTTTTTTCGGCGCATCGTCTTTGTCGTCGACCCGGTCAGGTGTTACCGGTTTCCCGGCCTCGGCCTTCAAGCTATTGAAGTAATTCCGTTGAGCGCGGAATTCGCCCGGTTGTTTCGGGTTCGAGATCGTCGAGAAGTTCATGTAGGCCTCGGCGAATTTGAAAGGGTCTTCGATCTGCTCGGGCATTTCGCGGATCGCCACGCTCAAGTAGGTGAGGAAACGCCAGTACTCGTCGCTGGGGGGCTGCTCGAAGGACCCGACGCCCAGCTCGGTCGCGGCCATTTCCAAGAGCTGCTTTTCCATGAAGTCACGGGCGTCGCCACCTGAAAACGCCGAAGCAAACTTGTTGATCAACTCGTTCAAAAACATGTCGCGCAGCAGGTACTCGCGCTTGCGAAACTGCTGCTCGTTGATGGCGTCTTCGATTGATCGAAAGATGGCCTCCACGTCGCCCTTGACGAGGTGCTGAGCCTTGATGTCACGGCTGCGTTTGAGCGTGTCCTGGATGGCCCGGTCGGTTTTCTGAAGAACGGCGCGGTTATTCGTCTGGATCGCTTTGAGCTGGGTGATCGCTTCTTTGGAGGTCAGAGCAAACGAACTGAGCGGCAGCAAAAAACCTGCAATGAGGGCGGCAATTCTGGCCAACCGCATGATTTGACTCCTTTTCCTGAGAGTACATAGAGCAAGGCCCACGCCAGATCATAGCCATCCTAGGCCGAGCCGGGCCTGTTTGGATATCTAATAGATAGACACCCGGCTTACCAAAATCGGCAGCGCCCGGGGCGCTATTTGTGAAACCTCGAATAAACCAGGCCGAAAGCGGCGACCGCCCACACCGACCCGAAGATCTGAATCAGTACGATCTTCAGGCG
>DASUEL010000310.1:0-2442 GCA_036275095.1 Bdellovibrionales bacterium | reverse complement strand
GAAACCTCCGACACGGCGGACGTGGCGTCGATCAAGAAGCGGGCATACTCGGATTTCAAGGAGCGCAACAAGCTCTCCTTGAAGGAGTTCACGGCGCTCAACACCGTCGCGAAATCGCAGGAGGCCCGGCTGCGCGACCGCATCACGCCAGCGTCGAAGCACTGGCTTCGAAAGATCGAGAAGGCGACGGCCGGCGGCGTTCGGTTTCTCAAGTTCGCGCTCTACAACGACGCTGAGGCTAAAGCTCTGACCCGTCAGGAGAAGCAGCGACTTTGGGACGCGGTGCGCACCCGCGAGGCGGAGATCAATGTACAGAGCAGCGCCAGCACCTCTCATCATCAGCCGAACCTTTTCCCGCAGCCCGCGACCCAGAGACGCTACGTTCAAGTCGTCCACGCGGCCTGAAAGTTGAATGGCAAAACACGCCCGAAAGGAGCGGCGGCCAGGCGGCTAGCGAACAGGGTTCGAACCTCGACGTTGACCGGCCGTCGCTTTCGAGCGTGGAAAGAAAACTAACCAAAAAGGAGCAAGAATCATCCATGTCAGCAAATATCTCGATACTAGGAAACGCAGGACGCGATGCCAGCCTGCGATACTCGGAAAAAGGCACGCCGGTCGCGAGTTTCCCGATCGCCTCCAACTCGTTCAAGATCGGCCCGGAAGGTCGCGTCCAGGCCACGCATTGGTTCAACGTCACCGCGTTCGGGAAGACGGCGGAAACGCTCGCCGCGCACGTGAAGAAAGGGACCTACCTCTTGGTCCATGGGCGGCTGTCGTTCAGCCCGTGGCTGACCGAAGGCGGCGACCCACGATCGGGCGCGGAGGTGGCTCTCTTCTCATTCGAATTCGTCGGTGGAAACCGAACCGACGTGCCGGAAAGCGGTGCCGCCGTACCCGATAATCCGGAGCTCGCCACACCGGCCTACACGGGTGAGATTGACGAACAATCGCACGTCGCGGAGCCTTTCGTCGATCAGTTCTAAAAGACGAGTGTCTCGGGAGGACTCACCTTCGTGACGATCGAATAGTGAATGGGGCATCGGAAATTTTCGGTGCCCTCTTTCTGTGAGGAGCGGGTTATGACCAACTCGAAGATCGTAAACGACAGCGGCCCCTCCCACGCGATCGGTACGTACACGCCGATCGTGTCGATCTACGCGGACGCTTCGTGCCTTCGGAACGGCTCGTCGGATCGATCTGCGGGCGGCGGGGCGGTGATCGTGGATCGCAACCGGGCCGAGTTGAAACTGTTATCGACTTACCTGGGGACGGTGACCAATCAGCAGGCCGAGATACTCGCGTGCACGACCGCCCTTGAGGAACTTCGTCGGCCGTGCCGCGTCGAGATGTTCTCCGATTCCCGATACGTCGTCGACACGATGAACGGCAAGAATCGGATGAAGAGTAACAGGTCTTTTTGGATGCAGCTGGTGCAGCAAAGCTACGGTCACCATGTAACCTGGCGGTGGGTGAAAGGGCATGACGGATTCTACCTTCAGGAGGCCGCCGACCGTCTAGCACGTGCTGCTTCAGCGACCGGAAAAGATTTGCTGCCAGAAGATCTCGAATTCCTGACCGAGCGTCTTGCGTTCGATGGGGATCAGCTAAGTATCAGGCCGTTCGAGATCGAGATCGAGAAGATAGTTGATCGGCATAGAGCGTTTTCGAGCACGAGCGTCGACAACCCGAAGTTCGGTGTGAAAGCGGAACCGCCCTCCGCATTCTCGTATTGATCGAACCCGGGCGCTCACGCTTTCGATTTGCTCCAGTTTTTGAACGACCCGTCACGGTCGAACAGCAGATTGAGCGCGTACTCGACCACGTCGTCGTTGGTGATCTTCGTGCCCATTTGTTCGCTCGCGAATTGAAGGTACTTCTTCAGCCTCTTGTCGGTTGCGCTGAGGATCTTCGCGTGCATCTTAATGTAATCGAGGCGGTTGATCTGCAGGATGGGGCGCTCCGGGTTGGATCTTGCCGGGCGGTTGTTATCGGGCATCGCTGTCATAGAAATTGATCGGCTCCTTATCGGGTTTTCGTATCTCCGGAGAGTGGCCTTTCAAGTACCGTGCCAGCTCTGCGGATCTAAGCACCGAGGTGTAGTCAACGCGTCCCTTTCGGTGAATAAATGAGCCGCGGAAGCCGGTGTGTCGGAAACAACAAACAAGCTGCTCGTAAACGTACGACAGGATAGACCGCGATCGGGGCCGCGTAATCCCTGCAACTCCGTGTGCGTGTGCGAATTACAAGTTGTAATCAAGATTACGAACCGGACCGCGGATCGTATCCCCCGACAGCGGCACGTGTTTTGCGAATGTTCGCTTCGCGAGGCCGGTTTACGACCGTTGTTTAGCATCGGGTTGTGAGCTGTGCATTTCGATTCGGATCGCATGAGAAAACGTGAACGCGAAAAGGTGATCGGCAAACTTGAAGGCCCGCCCGACG
>DASUEL010000309.1:0-4002 GCA_036275095.1 Bdellovibrionales bacterium | reverse complement strand
TCTCAAAAACGATCTTCGATCTGTACCCGAGCAACCAGCACGAAAACGCGCGCGAAGGTCTCAAGCACATCGTTCAAACCGGGTATTACCAAAAGACGTACACCGCGATGATCGATCGCGAACACAAGCTTCACTTCGTCGATCTGGCGTCTTCGTCAGTGCACGACGACGCCGGCAATTTCGTCTGCACCGTCACGATCTCGCGTGTGCTCGAAAACCACGAGCTCGAGAAGGTTCTCGATTCGCAGGAGTACTTCACGACGGTTTCGAGGAAGCGGCCTTAGGTTGACGGGCGCCGTATCACCCACTCCGCAAAAATCACGTTCAGCGCCCAGCCTGCCGTCATGAAAATCAGGCGGCTGAGCTCGCCCTGGAGCGACGGAAAGAAAACCCAAGGTAAATGCGTGAGAACTTGCGTGCCCGCGCCCATCCCGAGGGCGTACGCGCGAATCATCCAGTGCCCGTGGCGTGTGAAGTCGCGAGTTCGAATCGAGTTCACGCTCAGCAGAATAAACGAGAGCATCAAAGTGCCGGCCGTAAGCCTCACGTAATACACGCCGATGCCATCGAAGTTCGCCCACGGGTAGTACACGGTCATCCAGAGCCCGGTGAGCGCGGCCAGAGCACCTGCGACTATGAGCACCGCGCCCAAGCGCCTGTGCCAGCGGGGCCAGGCCGCGCGAAAGCCGGGCGCGAATTGAAAGGCTCCAAGACAGCTGAAGAGTGCCGCACTCAGAACATGAAGTACGACGGGCGCGGGGCTTGCCAGGTAGCGCGCGTTCTCAGCCGTTTCGGCTTTGCCTGCGAGCTGTGTGAGGCGAAAGGCGCCGGCTGCCGACGGCACGAGGGCCAAAAGCAAAAGGCCTCCGATGATGAGCCAATCCCGCTTACTTGTTTTCATAGCGATTCATCCGCCCTTCTTTGAGCTCGGTTTTCAAATCGCAGCTCGTGAAACGAAACATAAGAGTTGGCGCGAGGCAGGTCGTGGCGTGAATGTCGCCGGGCAGGTAGACCCGGCTCTCGCCTGGGCGAATGCGGTAGGTCTCCCGTTCGACCAGGGTTGGCGCGCGGGCGAGCGTCGAGACGAGTGCGTACGTGCTCATCTCCATCTCGCCTGATTGAACGGCGTAGATCACCCAGGCGCTCCCGTGGTCGTGAGGGCCGCGGTAGAGGCCTGGTTTTTCGGTGTGAGCCAGCAGAACGAAGCCGTGCTCGAGGTCGCGGTAGAGCTCGACGGAATCCCGCGGGTCGTTTTTGAGAGCGGCCAGCCACGCCTCCGCTTCGTTGGCGCGGGTCAGCTCTGTTAATTGGTGTTGGACGTGTTTCACGGTTTCAGTCTTGAGCGGGCCCCAAGTGTTTCTGACCTTACTGATGAACGTTTCAAGCGAATTTGGTTTCATGATCTAGCTCCTTATTACGGGTTGAGTGAACGATTGCGAGCGACGCGGCCACGAGGAGGGCCGCGAACAAAAACGTCATTTGAAAGCCGAGCGTGTCGTAAACGAGGCCGAACACGGCAGTACCCGCGATCAGGCCCAGGTTTCTAGAGAGCGCCAGCGCGCCTGAACTCTGGCCCTTGGCATGCGGGGCTTCGCGGCTGAGAACGAGTGTCGTGTTCGACGCCTGAAAGAGCTGATAGCCGAAGCTCAAAACCATAGCCGAGAGCGCGTAGCCTGTGGCCATTAGTGCCAGCGGCAGTGTAGCGAAGGCCAGGCTTCCCAGCAGAATGAACGCAAGCCCCGCGCTGATGACTCTTGAAGAGCCATAACGATCGACGATGCGCCCGCTGATCACGCCAGAGACGATTGAGACCACGGGACCTATCGCCATGAGAAGCCCGATCTGGCGCGCGCCAAGCTTCAAGCCGTGCGCGAGAAAGAAGGGGCCGATGACGAGCGCGCCCACCAAAATCGCCGACACGAGGGCTGTGAGTGCCAAGTGCAGGCCGATTCCTGTCGCGCGGGCGTTTCGCGATTTGGCGCGAGCCGGTTGACTTTGAGCTGATGACCGTTCTGCGGCCGGAAGAACGCGGTACGAGAGGATGAGCGCGAAAGCGGCGGCTATCGCCATGAAATAAAACGACGAGCGCCAGCCGAGGCCTGCGACCAGGTAACCGCCGGCCAGCGGGCCGCTGGCGGTGCCGACGGCCGACATCGAGGTGAGCCATCCGACGCGGGCTCCGCTCTGCGCGCGCGTGCCGGCCACGAAGGTGAGCGGCAAAACGAAGAGGGCTGAGGCCGCGGCACCTTGTAGTGCGCGGGCGAAGAGGAGCGTGTGGAGATTTGACGATGCGCCTGCAAGGCCTGCGCTTACGGCGAACAGTGCCAGGCCTGCCAGCAGCACGCGCTTGGGGCCGAGTACGTCGCCGAGCCGACCGCTCAGTAGCGCGAGCAGGGTGCTGGCGGCCAGGTACGAGGTGACGACCCAGCGCACGTTGGTGGCGGGTGCGTCGAGGCTCTCTGCGATTGCGGGCAGCGCGATGTTGGCCATGCTGGTGCCGGCTGAGGCCAGCAGAACGGGTAGGGCTAGTGTTATGAGGAGTGCGTTGGGCTTCATGGTTTAGAGTGTGCAACTTCAAGTTAACTTGAGCTCAAGGGCTTTTTTGAGAGGCGGGGGTTTATTCGTTGTTTTGCTCCCGATTTGAGAGTTAAAGTCAGCTTGAGGTGGGTGGTATGGGCGCGAAGCTGGGTAAAAAGAGTCTCGACATTGGTGAAGTGGCGGCGTTGACCGGGCTTCCGCCGTCGGCGCTTCGGTACTATGAAGAGAAGGGGCTCATTCGCTCGATCGGGCGCAAGGGCTTGCGGCGAATGTTCGATGCGTACGTCTTGCACCAGCTGGCGTTCATCGCGATGGGCCAGCAGGCGGGGCTGTCGCTCGAGGACATAGCCCTGATGTTCTCTCCCGAGGGCAAGCTTCAGGTGAACCGCAAGGTTTTGATCGAGAAGGCGTCTGAGATCGAGCGCAGCCTCCAGCGGCTCAGCGCGATCCGCAACACGCTTCTTCACGTCGCGAAATGCTCGGCGCCCAATCATATGGAGTGCCCGAAGTTTCAGCGGCTGCTTGAGGTGGCAGGTAAGCGCGGGCGCAGGGGGCGGGGGGTGTGAGCGCGCGGGTCCCCTGAGTTTCGTATTAGCCGATTAGTTTTGTGAGCGTCACCGCGGCGCCGAGCGCGATCGAAATGATCGTGCCGAGGCGAATCGTCATACGATATTCGGATTGCACGATTCGGCTCTCCAGATCGGATTTTAAGCCGTCGAATTTGGCATAGACGAGAGAGAAGTCGTGTTCCATCTTGCCTCTGAGCTCGCGAATGTCGCCGCGCACGCCGTGTATGTCGTCTTTGGTCGCCAAATGAGTTTCCATAATCTCCGTCACCATTTGAACGTGGGCTTCAGCCTGAGCTCGAGAGTGGCCAACGTCTTCAAGCATTTTCGCATATTTTAGGGAATTAAACATCTGGATCCTCCCGGGTGTTTTGAAGGAACCCTGCAGGCCCGGTGCCCACAAGATGCGGTGAGGATTTCATTCTGGGTCGGGTTGGGGGCGTAGGGCGGACGGCAGGACCCGGGGAGCCTGCTGCGTTTACAAGCTCGTTCCCCGGGGGTCGCAGCCACGATTCGTGCTCCTTAGCGGTACTCGCAAAATACCGGCCGGCCGCCGGGCGAGTGCGTGCGGCCCCAGTGCGCGCGGGCGCCTTCGGGTGTGCGCTGAATGGTGTACGTGTCGCTCCAGCCGTAGTCGCTGGGGTCGCGGCGGGCTTGGTCGTATTGAATGACGAGCCCCACGCCGCGCCCGCCCGGCAGATAGCCGAACTGGCAGGTCAGATAAAACCCGGTTTGATTGGCCTGGTCCCACCCGGGCGTTGGTTGGCCGTCGAAGCGCGTACAGCGGTAGGCGTGGGTTGAGGGGTTGGGGCCGCGGCCTGCGCGCACTTCGATCTCTTTAAGGACGCCGGCGTCATAGACTTCTTCGATTTGCAGCACTTCGGGGCAGTTGGGTGTT
>DASUEL010000308.1:0-5434 GCA_036275095.1 Bdellovibrionales bacterium | reverse complement strand
TGTTGAAGTATTCCGCGAAAGAGAGTCTCTTCGACGACGCCGGCGCAAAGTGAAATGGCGGCGAAGGTCCACGAACCCGAGCTCTTGATGAAACCGCCAACCGCGCTGTCCCCGAAAAGACCCGAGATTTCCCGAAATGGTTTGAGCTTCGAGGCCCGTGAGGTCGTCACGAGCCAGGCGAAAAACACGACGGGCACCGTGCCGGCGGCCGCATAGAGCGGAGCCTCCGGACCCCACCAGCGAGGGTTCGGCCAGAACCCCAGCAAGACCGCGAGCGCGACGCCCGCGAGCCCCAAGGCCGCCTCAAACAGAAAGAGCTTGGACCCGAACCCAAGCTTTCGCATTCAAGGCACGTCGAGCGCCGGGTTTTTAGAGAAGAAGCTGACCGGCAAAAGCTTGAAGCCCGCATTGTGCACGGTCATCACCGGCCATTCCTCGGGGCGCGGAATATGCGTGACGCCGAACGTGTACCACACTACGACGTCACGATCAGTGAGCGACCGGTTTTGTTTCACCCATTTCGGCAAGCCGTCGGCATTCACCATTTGGTTCGGGTAATCACCGGCCGCGTGCATCTCGTTAGAATCGTACGGCGTCGCCCAGAAATGGTGATCGACGAAGCCGGCCCGCTTGCGCACTTTCGACTCGGGTAGAATGTACGGAACGGAGTTTTCGCCCGGAACCAAAGCCCAGCCCAGCGGCTGGCCGAGACTGTTGGTTTTGTTCGAGTGTGTGACCACCCACTTGCGGCTCGAAGCCAGGTTCATAGGCCTTCGCGCCTGCTGCTCGGTCTTGAACGGCGTCGTCTCCATCGTGAACGCGTTGAAGTGCGGGTTGGACGCGCCCTTCGGAAGGCTCGCCACGTTGAACTCGGCGACGTTGTTGTGAGCCGCGTCTTCGACGTCGAAGTCGAGACGGAAGTTGAAAAAATGCTGATGGTGGGGCGCGGCCACGTTCGGCGCGACCAGATGCCAGTGGTGGCCTTTGTGCGCCCCGGGCTTCTCCTGGCGGATGTCGACGCCTTTCGCGAGCATGATTCCCGTGAGCAGCGCCTGCACTTCGATCGAACCGTCTTGCTTGAAGATCCAGTTGAAGCCGTAGTCGTAGTTGCCGACGGTCACGATCGAATGCACGACGAGCTCACGAGCCCGCCGGGCATCGGCTTTGTTATTATAGAATTCGAAGTGCTTCCAAAGCAGGGCGCCGTCGCGCTCGTAAACCGCGATCGCGTTTTTCGTCACGAACGGTTTGCCGAAATCGTCGGCGAACGCGGCGTCCATGAACACGGTATTCTCCGGCACCTCGAGCCCCTTCTCGAGCGAGTTGGTGAGACGGCCGATGCCGTACTCTCCTTCGTCAAAGGCGTTCCGAAACACCCAGTTCTCAGCCGGCTCGCCGTACGGAACGACCATCTCCGAAAGCGAAGCGCGGTACAAAATCGGGCGCACACGGCCCTGATCCTCATAACCGACATTTTGAATCACGAGCCCTTCGCGCGGATGCACGTACGCGCGCAGACGCCATTTCTGCCAGCGAATCTCGTTTCCGTGAAGCGTGAAGCTGGGGCCCTTGCTTTGTACGATCGTGAGCGGTTTCGGCGCCTCACGCAGCTGACCCACGCCTTTGTGATCGAGGTCGCTCGTCTCGGGCGGCAGCGGCACCGGGCCCATGTCGAGCACGTACTCCACTTTCTGTTTGTTCATGTTCACCACGGCGACGACGCCTTCGATCGGCCTCGCGTAGCCGTTCTTCGCTTTGCCTTTGATGTACGAAAGCGCGCGTATCCAGCGAATGTCGGCCGACTCACGCGGGTACAGCGTGCCCGGCGCCCATGGATCGACCATGACCGATTCGAAATCGGTGATGCCACGGGCCTTCATCGCCTCTTGCCAGCGGGGATCGGCGCGCACGATGCCCGGCACGACGTTCAGCTCCTCGACCGAGATCGGCGGCTGCACGCCTTTGACCTGTTTCCATTGGCGAACATCGCCCGCCTTCAAATCGACGACGACTTCAAAAGTTCGGCTGTTCGCGCGATCGAAGACCACAGCGAACGCCTGGCGCTGGGTCGCTCCGCTTTTATACGAGAGGACCGTATTTTTTTCTGGTTCATGGAGCCAGAGGGAGGGAAAGAGACTTCCGGCCGCAAAATTCGGATGCCCTTTGATCAGCTCCGCGGCGCGCTCGATCTCGGCGCTGGTGAGCGGCTCGAGAGGATGCGGCTCGGCGGCTTTCGTGGCATCTGCTTTCTCAGACTTCGAAAGGCCCGCGCAGGCGGCTAGAACCGCGGCTATGGACGCCGCCAAGAAGAGTTTCAACAATGATGTCATAGGCATGTCTCCCGTCTGCCAAACATCAAACCCGAAACCGGCCCGCAACTCAACACTTGGCGTCGGTCGTCAACCGACCTTTGTCGGGATTCGCGCCATCCAGTCTCGTGAATCGCGCCGACCCGCCTGTAAAATGAACGGATGAACCGAGCGATGGTCACTTTTGCCGTCTTGGCGGCGGCGTTCTCCGCACGTGCGAACGTCACCTGCCCCGCCAGCGACACCACCAAGAACATGCCTGAAGGCTGCAAGCTCGTGCGCCGCGCGGCTTTCGATGTCGGCTCCGGTTCGGTCAAGCTCGCGATGGCCGATATTAAGTCGTGTAATGGGCGCGTGGTCTGCACGCGGCCCGTGGCGATTCCGCGCGAATTTCGCAGCCGGGCCGTCAACCTGCAGCGTTTCGCGGATTACAACGTCCAGCCCCCGAAGGTCTATCTCACGGCCTCGATGCGCGACGAGCTCGTGAAGAACCTCATCGAGCTGAACGATTACGCACACAACAACGGCGCGCTGGAATACGTCGGTGCCGCCACCAATGCCCTTCGGCTGGCGACCGACGACATTTCGAAATTTCCGGGGCCGAAATCCGAAACGCCGGTCACGAAGACCGCGTTCATAGACGCCGTCAAGAGGGCCTCGGGCCTGAGCGAGCTCCAAGTGATATCTCAAGACCTCGAAGGCGAATACGGCTTCAACGGAGCGCGAGCCGCCATGCGAACGTCGGGACTCGCGCAAGACGCGGCCTGCACGCCCGAAAAGACCATCGCTTGGGATATCGGCGGCGGGAGCATCCAAGTGACGACGCTCGAAAACGGCTTGCCGGTCGTGGACAAAGCACAATGGGGCGCCGACATCTTTCGCCGCCGCGTGCTCGAAGTTCAGGCGGCCGCGAACATCGCTACCGACAACTCAAAAACCCGGTGCGCGCCACGTGACGGCTCCCCGAACCCGGTCGGCCGCGAAAACGTCGATCGATTTCGGCGCGAAGCCCACGAGCTGATCCGAAATGAGGGCAGACGGCCCGACCCGCGAAACCCGAAAACCGCCGGCAACGACCGCTTCGCGAAGCGAATCAAAAAGTTCGCCAATGGCCGAGGCTGCATCGCGGGCATCGGCGGCGTTCATTTCGGCGCGGTCTACACGGCCTTGCA
Source organism: Bdellovibrionales bacterium (assembly GCA_036275095.1). Lineage (GTDB taxonomy): Bacteria > Bdellovibrionota > Bdellovibrionia > Bdellovibrionales > DASUEL01 > DASUEL01. The sequence goes on along the minus strand of DASUEL010000308.1, from coordinate 1,953 downwards.
GGATAACTGGAGCAAGCTCGACAAAAAGTGTGCGTCAGGCGCAGCGCCCGCGGGTTACTACACGCCCAAGCACGTGCGCTGCTTGGCCGAGTACCTCGCGACCAAAAGCGATTGCGACGAGCCGTTCACGAACGACCGGTTCTCTCCGACGAACGTCACCAACCTGCTTCTGGTTTTGGGCTTTCTCGATCATTTCGATTTCAAAGACGACCAGCGCATTCGCGCGCTGGACGTAAACATGACGAATCAGCTGCTCACGGGCTCGGGTCTCAGCGTCGGGCAAGTCGTGCCACAACAAGCCGGCGGCGCCTCCGGGGGCTCGAACTAGAATTCCGCGCGTACGCGCGCCGAAAATGCGTGCGATAGATACGGCTCGACCTCCGAGGTGCTCGTGATCTCCTGCTTGAGGACGTAGGAGCCGTCGTAATGTAAAGCGAGCAGCAGGCCTGAGCTCAGATACGTCCCCCACGAGCCGCCGTATAATATGGACGAGTAGCCTTTCGACGTCGAAGCGGACCCCCCGCTTTTGTTTTCCGAGTCGGCGGTCGTCGAGTACCCGAGCCGCGCGAGCCAATGGCTCGGCAGGCCTCCGCCCTCGTAGTAACCGTTTACGGTCAACGTGTGGCCTCCGGTCGTCGCTGTATCCGGGCCGCCAAATGACGACTCCGCGGTTCGCTCGAAACGAAAGGCGTAGCGCAAGACCGCTCCGAACTTTCCGCCGCTCGTGTCGGCTTCATACCCGCCGTAGACCGGCAGCGAAAGGCCGCCGGAGTAGAGATTGCCCTCCTGCCCCGAGGTCACCGGCTTTCGTTTGCCGGGGCTGACGCCGAGACTTGCCCCGAAGAGGACGCGGCCCGAACCCGCGTCGGCGAAGTTACGGCTGTCGAAATAGACGTCCCCGAGACCCGAGGCTTTGAGCTCGATACCGCTCGAGGCGCCGGCCGGCGTCGCCGTCGCCTTCAGGCTGGAGTACGTCGTCGTGACGCCGACGCTGTTGCGGCTCGTGAGGCCGTATTGATAAATGAGCTCGAGCGCGGCTAATGAAGCATCAGTTTTCGCGGATTCGATGCCGTTTTGTTTCGTCTTGGATGAGGAGATGGCGTATCCGAGCAGTGCCTGCGCACCCGACTGGCCCGCGAGCGGCTGCCATTGATATTGGCTGATGGCCGATGCAGTTGTGGAGCTCGAAGGCGCGGCCGGCGCGTCTTCGCCCGGCCCATTCGCGGCCTCGGGCGCAACAGCGGCGTCCGCCGGTGCGGGAGAGGCGACGGGCGCCGGCGGCTTTTTTGTCGCGCGTTTCTTGCTTTGCGCGCTCGCGGTCATGGTGAGCGCTGAGACGGCAACCATCGCCAGGATCAAATTCAAACTCGATCTGTTCATCCTAAACTCCCTTGCTTTAAGAAATCCTGGCACGAGTTGGCGCGCCCGCGCATCACCTTTCTCAAAGCCGGGCCAAATTAGGATCAAGAGCCCCAAAAAACAAAAGGCCCAAGGTTTCCCTTGAGCCTTCGTTCGTGTTCGAATCTGTCTTTCGACCGATTAGAACTCCCAGCGGGCGCGCGCGCCGAGCTGGTTGCGGAGGTGAGCTTTGGTCTTCACACCCGCGGTCGTCGTGTCTTGCTCCATGTGATAGTCGCCGTCGTAGTGAACCGCGAGGAGCATGCCAGGGCTGAGGTACGTGCCCCATGAAGCGCCGAGCGGGATGTACGAAGCGGCTTTCGCAGCAACCGCACCACCCGGGTCAACAGTTTGCTCGCCGATCATGCCGTAACCGATGTACGCATTCCAGTGAGACTCGGTGCCTGACTCGTAGTAGCCGAGGAGCTCGAGCGGGCTTCCGCCTTTGAGCTTCGGATCGCCGGCCATATCAACCTGACGCTCCATACGTACGGTGTAATCCAAGCGAACACCGGCGTAAGAACCGCCCATGTCAGCTTCGTAACCGACGTACAG
>DASUEL010000307.1:0-3494 GCA_036275095.1 Bdellovibrionales bacterium | reverse complement strand
GAGCGAGTGCGCCGCCTCACTACCCTTCTCTCCGCCGCGCTGAAGCGGATGGGCGTCGAGGTCAGTCCTGAGCCCTGTTTCGACACTATCACCGTCACGCTGGATTCGAGCCGCCGCGCGGAAGTGGCCGAGACGGCGCGTGCGTTGGGCGATCTTCTTCAGACCCTCGGGGCCGTGGTAGACGGCATACATCGAGGCCATGACGGCGAGGAGAACCTGCGCGGTGCAAATGTTGCTCGACGCTTTGTCGCGGCGGATGTGCTGCTCACGGGTTTGAAGCGCCAGCCGCAGAGCCGGGCGGCCGAGCGTATCTTTTGAAACGCCGACCAGGCGGCCGGGGATCTGCCGTTTGAAATCGGATTTCGTGGCCATGTAGGCCGCATGCGGTCCGCCGTAGCCGAGCGGAACGCCGAAGCGCTGGGTACTGCCGACCGCGACGTCGGCGCCCCATTCGCCCGGAGGCATAAGCAGCGCGAGCGCGAGCGGATCGCAGGCCGCGACGACGAGACACCCGGCCTGGTGGGCGCGCTGGGTGAACTCGCGATAGTCGTAAACGTTGCCGTAGGTCGTTGGGTACTGAATCAAGCAGCCGAAGGCCGATTTCTTGAAGTCGAATTTATCATGAGGGCCAACCACGACCTCGATGCCGAGAGGCTCGGCGCGGGTGCGAACGACGTCGATCGTCTGCGGATGACACTCATCTGAAACGAAGAAGAGCATCGAGTCGCTCTTGCTGACCCGCTGGCACAACGTCATCGCTTCGGCGGCCGCGGTGCCTTCGTCGAGCAACGAGGCATTGGCGATGTCGAAGCCGGTGAGATCCATGATCATCGTTTGAAAGTTTAAGAGCGCTTCGAGCCGGCCTTGAGAGATTTCTGCTTGATAAGGCGTGTACTGCGTATACCAGCCCGGGTTTTCGAGAATGTTTCGCTGAATCACGGGCGGCGTGATGCAGTTGTTGTAACCCATGCCGATGTAGCTCCGGAAGACCTGATTCTTTTGCCCCATTTCGAAGAGCTCGCGAAGCATGCGGTACTCTTCGACCGGCGGGCGCATTTGCAGGCCGCGCTTCAGGCGAATCGACGCGGGGATTGTCTTTTCGACGAGCTCCTCTAGCGACGAAAGCTTGAGCGCTTTTAGCATTTCACGGGTTTCATCATGGTCGGGTCCGATATGCCGGGCCGCAAACGCCTGGGAGTTCGAATTCAATAGGTTTTCCATATGTGGCTTTTCTACCACTCAGGCCACTGCGCAAGATAGCAAATTTTCCCGTAGGCGCGCCTTGTTAGAGTGCCGCCGCGGGTTCGCCATTGACTGCAAACCCGCATGGGCAAAGAATCCCTGGAACGGACCACTTCATAAGGAGCTAATCCATGATTCGTATCGTGCTCGCACTCATCGCCTTTTTGACCGTCAACGCCGCAAACAGCGCGCCTTCCGTCGACTGCCGCAAACTCTGGGACTTAGAGCGCGAGCTCGGCTGCTTCGCGTACCAACCGATGCCGCCGGTGCCGACTCAACCGGAGAAAAAAGAGTTCGTGATGGAGTCAGCCTTCGGGCCGAGCCAATGCAAGGCCTCAAACATGATCGAAAGCGCCAAAAAAGAGCTGAAGAGCGAGTGCGACGGCTGGATCAAAGAACGCAAAGCCGACCTCGGAACGAAATTTCGCACCGGTACTTGCAATGCGAAGTGCGATTCGTGCGGGCAGGGGCTCGAACGGTGCATGACGACCGGGTTGGTTCATTACAGCGATCAGTAACGGCAGCGATCTGACGAGTTCGCAATCGGCGAATCAGTTTTCGGCTCTCTGCTCCCGGGCCTCGGGCCTCGGGGGAGGGCCACGAGCGGCAGAACTGGCGTTTCCGGAGAACCGAGGCCCGAGAGCTGAGAGCAGGGAGCTGAAAACCGATCAGCTCCACGTGCGCTAGGCCGAACTCGAAACCTGTTTTTTCGTGTTTATTGTTCGTCGGGAATCTTGATGTTCTCGGCGCCCTCGGTCAGCCGATTGCCGTCGAGGTGGTCGGCGACCGTAATCGTAGCGTGGACTTCTTTGAGGTCCGCGCGAACGAGGGCCGAGCCCCACGGAACCTCGAAGCGAAAATGGCTGCTCGATTGCGTGGGAACATAAGTGATTTTTTCGAGCTCTCGTTTGATCTCGTGTCTGGCCTCGCTCCAGTCGTCGACCGGGGTGTCGAGGAACGCGAGTTGGCGCAGCCGGCTCCAATTGTTTTGAGCCAATTTCATCAAATAAAATTTCGCGAGCGTTTTGGCGGGCTCAATTTTACCGAGGCCCATCTGCATTTCAGCGACGTGGTTGTTGGGTGCGATGTTGAGGTTGTTGTACTTTTCGGGATTGTGCGCGCGCATTTGGTGGATTTCTTTTTTCGCCTGGCGCTCGCCGCGGGAAATACCGAGCCCCTGCTCGGCGGCTTCGCGGAGGCGGCTTTGAGGCGAGCCGACCTTGAACGTCTCGGTGCGCGTGAGCGCGAGAGCTTGGGAAGAGAGCGCTAAGATCAATATGGCGGCGGTCAGTGTCTTCATATCGCAATGGTTCAGAGCAAAAGGCATGCCCCCTGCGGCGGGGCCAGCCAGCTCGAGTGTATCGCAAAAGGCGAGTGATTTCAGAGCTTTTCCTCAACAAGGCGCGGCTTTTGGTGTAAGTCAAATGGTCGCATGGATTCCCAAAAACGGCACTCCTATCTCCAAACGTTCGCTTATCCCGCGTTCGATCGCAAGGGAGGCAAGTACGGGCGGCTCGAAGGACTCGAACAGAAAGCCAGTCTGCTGATCCTTCATTTTGAAGGCGGGGACAGTGTGACCGTTCGGGCCGACTTGGAGCTGGCGCCGCTTCGGACCGCCGGTGAAGTTTTAGCGCCGGGCGACCTCGTTTGGGTCTCGGAGACCTTCTCCGAGCTCCTGCTCTTGGCACCGTGCCGGCTTTCCGAAGCGGAGGCCCGGGCCATCAGCGCACCTTCAGGGTTCGACGTCGCGCGGAGCCGCCAGTGGCAAACCTTCATGGAGCGGCTTCGAGAATTTTTCAAGGCGCGGGAGTTCACCGAAGTTCGCACGCCTACGCTGGTTCCTTCGCCGGGCCTGGAGCCGTTTCTCGACCCATTCAAAACGCGGTTCGAGCTGGGGCGAAGCGCCCGCGAGCTCTACTTGCCGACGAGCCCCGAGTTTCATCTGAAGAAACTCCTCAGCCGCGGCTGGCGGCGCGTCTTTGAGTTCAAAGAATGTTTTCGCAATAACGAGCTCGGCCCGCATCACCAGCCTGAGTTTCTGATGCTTGAATGGTATCGCGCCTATGCTCCGTTCGGTCAGATGATTACCGACGTGCGGGAGCTCATGGTTTTTCTCCAGGAACGGTTCATGCACAAAAAGCTTTTCGACGGCGTCGACGTGACCTCGATGACCGAGCTCTTCAAGACCCACGCGGAGATCGACCTGACTCCCGCGAGCACGCGCGAGGAGCTCGCCGGGGCCTGCCGCCGCT
>DASUEL010000306.1:0-3715 GCA_036275095.1 Bdellovibrionales bacterium | reverse complement strand
TGCGCGACGATCTGATCTCGATGACCGTCGGAGACACCAAAGGCGTCGTCTGGAGAAACTACCTCTACGATCGCGCCTGGCGCTGGGATACGTCGGAGCGCGGCTACGGCCGATTGTTCCCGTTCTCGAGGGCTGCGACGTCGATCGGCGACGCCCGCCGCATCTTGGGCGAAACCCGCGGCGCGCGCCTCGTGACGAACAACCTCATGCTTTGGGTACGTTAATTTAGTTCAGTACTTTTTTAGTTAGCGGCAGCGAATTCGCGAGATCGAGCATTCGCTGCCGCTTCAGCTCTCCCGCCGCCTTCGAATCCCAGCACAACACGCCGGCCTCGAAGAACGAGTTCCAGGATTCGTCATGCAGATTCGCGCTTGAAATCAGAAAGGCCGAGTTGTCGAAGCCCCACATCTTATAATGAACGAAGTTGAAATGCGTCCATACGGTGATCTCTGAGTCTTGCATGACGCCGATATACGCCTGCTGATGTTGGCGCAAGGTCCGCTCGGCGTCCCAGTCCCGCACCCATGCGATCGCGTCACGCAGCCATGGCTTTTCGGTTCCGCTGATCCATTCGTTGAGCACCATGGTGAGCTCGCCGTTGCCGCCGTCGCGCCCGTTGCCGAGGTAGTCGACCGTAACGCCTTCGCGGCTCTTGAGCTTGAGCTCCGCGAGCAGGCGGCGTGACGGCGAGGCGTTTTCGAGCCACGGCGAAACCTTGACGCCGCTGAAGAATACGCTCGACTTCGAAGCTTTGATCATCTGCAAAGCGCCGTTTTCGAGGGCACGCCGCGCGCCCTTCGGTCGCTGAGCGAGAAAGCGGCAGGCATTTACGGGCGCCGCGATCGCGGCCAGCTCCGAGCCGCCGCGCGATTTTTGAAGCCGCTCCCGTGCGATCTGAGTATTGAGCTCGGCCAAATACGGAGTGCTGTCGGTGCGCTCATCGCCCGTCAACTCGCCCCAGCGCGCGAGAAATTCGCGAACCGCGTCGGTCACGACCGGGCCCCGCGCGTATAGCATCAGATCGCGATCCAAAAAATTGAAGCCATCGGCCTTGAAGAACATGCGTGCGACGCTTTGGGAGCCGATCATCATCTCCCCGCGATCCGTCACGAAATAACTCGAATGAACGGGTCCCTTCGCGATTTTCACGCCGGCGCTCTCGAGGCGGCTCAAGCAAGAGCGCGAAAGAATCGCGTAGGTCTTGTTCACGAGCAGGCGCACGTCGCGGCCCTGGCGCGCCTGGCTCTCGAGCGTACGGACGAACGGCTCGGTCACGTCGTCGCAGGTAAACGACAAGACTTCGATGAAAACGTAACGTGTGGCTTCGCTCACGAGCCTCATGAGGGGCTCGAACGAGGCGCCATTTTGAAAAACCCGAAGCTCCTCATTCACGGTCAGCTCGCTGTCGGTGGCGCGGTCGAGCGCTGCCTGCAGCTGCGGGTCGCTGCTGGCGACCACAATGTCGTCGCTCGTCGAGCTCAAGTCGAGCTCGGGCGGCAGCTCCCGCACGGGCGAGTAGGGGAGACTTCCCCATTCGGCCGGCGTCGGCTCCGATTTCTTGAGCGTCAGGTTTTTCCATTCGAGATTTTTTTCGGCGAACGCGCGCTGAGCTTGGCGAAACTCGCTCGCGTCGTGAAGTGCCATAAATTGCAGGAGATCGGGCCGTGCGGCGCCGCTCGCGTGCTGCGTGCTGACAACGAGGGCCAAAAACAGGATTTTTAGCTTTGGTTTCACCATGGTCTGATCACTATAATATCGAGTATGTCGCGATCGCAAGTTTTCGAAACTCTCCTGCGGCTGTTGTCATTGGGCGCTCTCGTGCTCTGCGCGAGCCCAGCCCGCGCCGCGTTCGATTACGATTTGAGCATCAATAAGACCGGTTACGTTTTGCTTCTCGATTTCGATTTCTCAGCCGGCGTGACACTCAATGAAGTGAAACAAAATCTCAAAAGCGGAACGCTCCTCAAAGAACTTGGAGCGAAAGTCGACTCGGTCACTACGAAAACCCGCGATATCGGTTACGAAGCGACCACCCACGTGCGAAACTTCTTCGTTCTGAAGACCGAGCTTCTGTCGCTTTGCCGCGAACAAGATCTCGGCGAAACATGGACGCGCAATTGCGATCTCGACGTCACCGAAAAAGACGGCGGCAAATACATGGAGTGGAAACGCGACACGATCACGTGCGCGCGCGCGAACGGCCTCGTCGCCTGCAAGGCGCGCATCGAAGGCAAAGCGAAGCCGCTGACGATGCTGGGAATGGAGATCCTTTCGAGCGAAGAGTTCACGCTCAAGGCGAAACAAGAAGCCATCGCGAACTTCGCGAAAGTCTGGCTGCACACCGAGCTTCTGAGCGTATCTCCGAAGATCAGCCTCAAGCACTTCGAAAACGGCCCTTGGCCGGCGGCGCTCGAGAAGATTACCGGCCAAAACGCGGTCGCATCACGGCAGAGAGGGCAGTTGCCGAGCCCGCTCGACCGCGCGCTCGCGCGGCCCTGAGGAGAATCATGACGTTTCTTCCCCTCATTCTGACGATCGCCGGCGCTTATACGGGCGGCATCGGATTTCATATCACCGTGCTCTACATAGCGGTCGCGCATCCGTTGGCCGATTGGCTGAGCCACGGGCGCTTTCAGAAACTGAACACGCAGATTTTTCCGGACGTTCAGCTTTGGTTGCATGCGGTCGCGCAACTCGGGCTGGTCGTCTGGTCGTTATGGTTTGTTTCAAGCCGTGAGCTGGCCTTCGGCGAATTGAGCGGCCTGGTTTTTTCAGTGGGAATGTGCACGGGCATAACACTCACCGCCGCGCACGAGCTCATCCATCGGCCCGCGCGCTGGCAGCGCGGGTTGGGTGTCGCGCTTCTTTGGGCCGCGAATTACATGCACTACCGGGTCGAGCATGTTTTTGGCCATCACAAGAAAGTCGCGACCCCTGAGGACCCCGCGACCGCCCGGCGGGGCGAAGGGCTCTATGCTTTTTGGCTGCGCTCGATCTTAGGCAGCTTTGCGAGCGCGCTCGAGCTCGAGCGCAAACGCACGGGCCGATTCTGGAATCGCCGTAATCGGATGCTTCATTATTTCATCGTCCAAGCGGCCGGCTTCGCCGCGATTTTCGCCGCATTCGGTGTGCGTGGGTTTTTGTTTTTCGCCGCTCAAAGCCTCGTTGCGGTCTTACTGCTCGAAACCGTCCACTACATCGAGCACTACGGCTTGCTTCGCAAGCGCAACGCTCACGGCGATTACGAGCCGTATGCGGCCCGGCATACGTGGGACTCCGATCACTTTTTCACGAACAAAGCGACGTTCAATGTGGGTCGGCATTCGCATCATCATAAGTCGCCAACTGTGCCTTACGAGAAGCTGGAAGTCCTTCCAGACGCACTTCCGCTGCCCGCTGGATATTCCGCGATGTTACTCTTGGCCCTGGCGCCTCCGCTCTGGCGTGCGGTTATCGACCCACGTTTGCCGCCTCTGTAAGAATTTCACGGTTTCCATTTGCGTCTCCCCCTGCCGATCTCCGTCACGGATAAAGCCCGAAAAACGCTTATATTTCAGGGCCCGCGCCGAACCGGTGGCACGCCGATTGGACTGTTTCGACTGGAACGTGGCTTGGGCTTGGCTCAAGTCCCAGCGGAACGTAGGCGGACGTGTGAAGTATTGGCTCCTTGGACTCTTAATTGTGATGAGCTTCGGCCAAGCCCAGGCGGGTGTGA
>DASUEL010000305.1:0-2696 GCA_036275095.1 Bdellovibrionales bacterium | reverse complement strand
GAATCGTTGTTGTCGCCGATCCCGTCTTGCCCGCCGTTGCCGGCCGCCGCTACGAACAGAATTCCGGCTTGCCGCGCGCGTGAGATGGCATCAGCCAGTGCTTGCGAGCCTTGTCCGCTTCCCCAGCTGTTCGACATGATCTTGACCCGCTTCGATATCGCGTAATTGATCGCGCGAATGGCGTTCGAGACCTGGCCTTGTCCGTTGCCGGCGAGAAATTTGAGTCCCATCAACTTCACGCGAGGCGCGTGGCCTGTCACGCCGATACCATTATCGCCCACGGCACCGATCGTTCCGGAAACGTGCGTGCCGTGATAGGAACCGACATCGTCGGCCATCGGATCGCCGTCGTTATTCGCGAAGTCGTAGCCGTAATAATCGTCGACGAGCCCGTTCCCGTCGTCGTCGCGCCCGTTGTTCGGTGTCTCACCCGCATTCGTCCACACGTTCGCGCGCAGATCAGGATGGTTGTAGTCGATGCCGGTGTCGATGACGGCGACCACCACGGTTTCGGAGCCGCGGCTCAGGTCCCAAGCTTGTTCCGACTGAATTTTCAGATGGGCCCATTGCGACGTCCACATCGGATCGTTGGGCCGGTGAAGGGCGTAGGCGACCGGATCGGGCTCGATGTAAGCGACGTTTGGTGATTGAGCTAGCGCTTCGAGCGCCGCGGCCTTGTCGGTCGTGAGCTCCAAGGTGAAAAACTCCTCGTCGATCGCTTCGACGCGATTCTCTGTTCCCGCTTTCGAGAGCAAATAGCCGGCTTTGTCGCCGATCGAAAATAGTCCGACTTCGGGTTTCATTTTCACGATGAATCGGGAGTGGGCGGAGAGATCGGGCGGCGCGTCCTGAACTGTGTCATTTGGGTCACACGAAATCAGCGAGAACGCTACAATCGAGACGAAAAGCGCGCGAAACGGCATCAAACCTCCATGTCGAGCCAGCTGCATACATTCCTTGCGCAGCCTAGATTTATGATTTTCGCACGGTGAGCGGAGGGTAGGCACGCTTGGAACGCAATTCCGGACCTGTGTCGCAGCAAAGGTTGCAAGACCTGCCGAGGGGCGCTAGGAGGTAAGGATCGGGAGGATATCGATGAGAACGAACCTGTGGATCTTCGTCATAAGTGCCATGCTGACCCTATCTTGCGGGAGCCTCGCTTCTGCAGCTCTTCTGCTGGAGCCGGGCGTCGCCTATCGCACCGGAACCTATGATGGTGGCGCTGGCAATACCGGCAAGGTCACGGGCGTGGGGCTCAATGCCCGCGCGGCCTTCGCATTACCGGTCCTCTTCGCAGGCGTCGATCTCTCTTACATGTTCGGCAATACGACTCCCGATAACGGTCCCAGCAGCGACACCACGGCGGTGAGTTTCGGGCCGGTCGTCGGCGCATCGCTTCCGGCCCTGCCATTGCGGCTTTGGGCGGCCTATCTTCTTTGGGACTACAGCACGCAAAAAATCAGCGGGCCGCCATCTTACGACGTCATCAGCTCGGGTACGGCGATGAAGCTCGGGCTCGGTTACACCGCGATTCCGCTTTTGAGCGTGAACCTCGAATACGTCATGCACACCTATACCAAAGCCGAGAACAAGCTGACGTCGACGACGTCCGATCTCAGCCCCAATGTGAAATCCAACGAAATCGTCATTTCGGCCAGCGTGCCGTTTGAGCTCTAGGAGAAAACATGACTCAGCCTCTTTCACCCGTCGCCTTTCAATGGATCGAAGACAAGCACTCGGCCACGGCCTATAAAGTTCTCATCGCGTTCGGTTTCGCGCTGGCAACCGCGATCGGCGCGCAAATTCAGATTCGGCTCGGTTTCACGCCGGTTCCGATTACACTTCAAACTTTGTTCGTGTTTTCATCCGGGTTGTTCCTCGGCGCGAACTTCGGTCTCCTGTCGCAGGCGATGTATCTCGCGATGGGGCTGGCGCTCCCGGTGTACAGCCAGGGCAAGCACGGTCCCGAAGCGCTCTTTGGCGCGACCGGAGGCTATTTGCTGGGCTTCTTGTTGTTTTCTTATCTGTCGGGACGGCTCTTTTATGGACGCCTTCAGCGTGAACGGAGCTGGATCGGGCAAGGGCTTCAGCTGTACCTCTTGAGCCTTCTTACGATCTTCGTTCCGGGCGTGACGGTTTTGAAAATGGTGACCGGCGCCTCTTGGGCCCAGGCGATCGCCATGGGCTACGTTCCGTTCATCGTCGGAGATATCATCAAAATCGGCGCAGGCCTAGGGGCCGCGCGCTGGCTGCTTCGAAAGCGCGGCTCGCAACGCGCTTAACGGAGGCGTTTTTTCGGAAGTTCGGTCGGAAGCCCGGCCGAAACTGATGCGATCACTCGTTTCGGGCTCTGAGGCTGTACGTTCAGAGCCTTTTTCTTTTGCGCGGGCGTCTTTTTCAGATCCGCCTTCTTCGTCTTCTTGCCGGACTTGATCGATTTTACGACCTTCTTTTTCTTCGAAGGCTTTTTCACGATCTTCTTGGATTTCTTCGCGGCGGGCGCGCAGGCGCACTGCGCTTTCAGCTTGCGAATCTCCTCGCGCAGTGAAGCGTTCTCTTCCTGCTGAATCGAGCTCTCACGATGTTCATCGCTCAGCTGGTCGAGTGCAGTCTCAATTTGATCGCTGACGTGCGCGGGCGGCTCGGGCACTTTGCCTCCGTCGCTCGGCTCCGGCGAGCCCTGTTCGCCCGCGTTC
>DASUEL010000304.1:0-14194 GCA_036275095.1 Bdellovibrionales bacterium | reverse complement strand
GATGAATGCGCCGACAGCGAAAAACAAAAAATACGTCGTGGCGATGAAGAAGCGACGGCTGTTGGTGTCGTACTTAGCGCCGGCACCGCCGAAGAAACTTTTGATTGCTTCAATAAAGCTTTCGCCCACGGGGAGCTCCTTCACCCACCTATTCGGCGGAAGTCCCCGCAATTGTTAAGACAAACTTCACGCGGATTTGAGAACTGGCCGAACGACCCGCGCTAAATTTCAGGCTGTCTCGGAGTCAGACGCTCGCTGAATCGAACGGCCGCGCCCATGAAAAGCCAAAAATACGCGCTCTCGGGCAGGTACAGGCTGCCTTCCGAGCCGAGGTGGCCCATGATCGACGCGCCCAAAAGCCCGACGGCGCCCGCGATCAAAAGTCTCGTTCCGGAGCGGTCCGTTTCGGCGACGACCGCCCGATAGGCCAGGACGAAGAACGGGCCCATCGTAAGACACAAGAAAAAGATCATGCCCGGAAATCCGAGCTCCACTGCCAACGTAAGATAAAGATTGTCGGTCCAGGACCAGTTCGGCCCGAAGAATTGGTCGCGCGCAATCTCCGATTTGAAATACGCGCCGGCAGCTCCCACGCGCGAGAGGCCGATGCCGAAGGGCGCGTTATTCCATAAATAGAGAAAGCTGTTTTGATGGGTGCCCCGCGAAGCCTGAATGATCTCGATGTCGGTCAGCGACAGCAGGCGGCCTTGCGCCATCATCAAGCGCGGGTCTTCGATTTCGAGAAAGAACGTCGTCACGTAAATGAGGGCCGCGACGATACCGAGCGCGCCCATCAACCGCTCCGGCCTGCGCCAGAACATCACGAGCGCGACCAGCATCATGCCCAATAGCCCTTTGAGGACCGCCGAGCGCACCTGACAAATGAAAAGCGTGTAGGCCGCCAGGCCGAGGAGAATGACGAGAAACAGACGTTTCAAAACGTGTTTGGAGTCGAAAAACAGCGCGATGATGAGCGGCAGGCTCAAGAATACCCAGGTCGAAGCCCCGCCGGGAACGGCGGTCGTCCCGAACGGGCGAAACAGGCGGCCGACGAAACGCGCTTCCATTGGGCGCGCGTAGTTCCGGCTGAACGCGAGCAGCCCTGCCTCCCCGTGTTCGAACTGATAAATCGAAAGCGCGACCTGCAGCGCGGTGATGATCACCGCCACCCAGAGCAGCGCGCGCAGATCCTCCACGGAGCGAAGGTAGAGATACGCGATGAAATACAGCAGAATGAACGTCATGTAGACTTTGTACGCGGCGAGGCCGGCGAGAAAGCTCACGCCGAACGGATTCAGAACCTGCACGGTAACCCAGCCGAGGTGCACGAGAAAAATCGCCGTGAACGGCGGAAAGACCCAGCGCCGGTCGGCCGGCGCGATCGCGAACTCGATCAGGCACCGCACGGCCAGCGTCAGCACCAGAATGTCGGAGCCTAAGTGAATGACCGTGTTGTAGCCCGACAGAATCTTCAACATGCCGTCAAAAACCATGTAGCCGAGCGCGACTCCGACCGATAGGCGCGGCGGAATGATGCCGATCAAGAGCATCGCCAGCGCCATGGGCACGAAGAGAATGAGCTGTACCTTGAGCATCTGGAAGGCCGCGATGCAGACGATCACGAAGAACATGAAACCCGAGGTCAAAAGAAGCAGATCTTTCGCCGTTCTCCGCATAGACGCGCTCAAGCCGCGAGGGCCTGCTCCCTTTCTCTCACGAACCTCAGAAACTGCTCGGCTCCGTGGCTTGAAGAATAATACAGCAGGCCGAGCGGCAGTGTGTGCTCGGTCTGCCGCGGAATATTATAGGTCCTTAGTAACTCCTCGTAGCTCACGAAAAAAGGTCCGAACATTTCGAGGCTGCGGCGGCGATTGAGAACGACGCCGACCCGGTCGGGCCCGAGATCGGTGAAGTGCGCGTCCTTGAAATGCTTTTCGAACGCCGCGGTCAAGTCGACGATGAACGACGCCCACCGCTCGGGAATCAGCGGCTGCAGGTGCGGATAGACTCTTTCGAGATCGACGACGAGCGCCGAGAAGTCACGGGTATCGAACGCGAAATCCCGCCCGCGCAATAGCCAGGAGCGCAGCGAGAGCCGGACCATGCGGGTGACCGCCTCGAGCATGCGGCTTTCCGTGAAGTAAATGCCGGCGAGTATGTTGAGCAGCCCCACCGTCGTGACGAGCAGGATGATCCGGTTGTTGACTCCCCTCACCTGCCACATGGCGTACGCGCCGATCGCGGCATAGGCATTCACGAAGAAAATAACCGCGAGGCTTTGCACGACGTTCAAGCCGATGTTCTGCAACTTGTGATGAATGTGCTCATGGTCCCCCTTAACCAGCGACTGCCCACGGCGGAGCCGGCGGGTCATCGCGAGCAAGGTATCGACTTGCGGGAACGCCAGGATCATCAGCGGAACGGCGACCGCGCCCGGGTGCGCCTGCGGAAGCGTCAATACGACGCTCGAGGCGCTCAGCAGAAAGCCGAGCGTGTAGCTTCCGTTGTTTCCGAGGTAGATTTTCGCCTTTGGCAGGTTGAAAAACAAAAAACTCAAGACTGATACGGCGATCACGAGATTGATCTCGGCGAGCAGGGTCCCCGAGCTGAAAACGCTGAGCATGAGTGCTACGATGAAGGCCGTGCCGCCCGCGGCGCCGTCCATTCCGTCGATGAGATTCATGCCGTTCGTGATGGCCGTCACCCAAAAGACCGAGAGCGGGATCGCGAGCCAGGTCGGCATCCCGATTTGCTCGAAAATGAGCCCGCCGCCGGAGTGAATCCAGCACCAGGCGAAGATCGGAATCATCTGCAGCAAAAATTTCGGCTTCGCTTTCAGCTCGCGCGAATCGTCGAGCAGTCCCATGATGAAAATCGGGAGGCTCGCGGCCACGAGCTTGACTCCGAACTCGACGCGAAACGAGAGCACGACGGCAACGAACGTCAGATAAATCGCCACGCCGCCGAGAAGCGGAACGGGCTCTTGGATGAAGCGATGGCCGCTGAACTGCGAGAGCATTTTCAATCGGCGGCTGACGAAGATCGCCCCCGGCACGAGGATAAACGAGAGCACGAAAGCAAATGCGGTTGCCATCACTTTCAGTATACGGGCTTCACGCGCCGTCTTAAACGGGCAACTCCCCGGGCTGGCCCAATTCAGGCCTCAGGACTTTGGGCGGGACGAAAGCACGCGCTCGTAGATTTCGAGATGACGTCGCGCGAGCGCGGGCCATGCATACGCGCGCGCGGCTTCGAGGCCGCCCGCGCGCAGCCGCGCCCGAAGCTCCGCATTTTCGGCAAGCTCACTCATCGCCTCCCGGAGGCCCTCGCGGCTCGGCTCGCGTGCGTAACGAACGGTGCGCCCGTCCACGAGGTCGCTCTCGGAATAAGCCGAACGTAGGGTGACCACCGGGACTCCGAGCCCCAGGCACGCCTGAAGCGATCCTCTTCGGGGAGAGGCGCCGTCGATGTACGGGAGCACGGCGAAGTGGCAAGTCGATAGCGTGCGCGCGACGTCGTCGGGACCGAGCAACCCCGTGAAACGGATTCGCCCTGGAGGCGCCAGGCGCTCGGCCAAGGTCTTGAGTGCCCTGTGCTCGGCGTTCTTGACGGGGTCGAACGCCCCGATCAAAAGCAGTTCGAGGTTCATGCCGCGCTCGCGAATGAGGCCGGCTGCGGCCTCGATCAGCAGCCCGATGGATTTGTTGCCGTTGAAGAAGCCGAAGTAACCGGCGCGAATGACGTCGTCGGGCGGCTCGAGGTCGGTGGCGCCCAGCGGGATGTTGGCCCCGACCCCGATTTTGGCGACCGGCGCGCGCAGGCCGAGCCCTTGCACCCGCTCGAGGCAGCCCTGGTCATTGACGATGACGTGATCGGCTTCGCGATGAAGAAACGAGTCGCGCAGTTTATGAAGCCGGTTCTTGAACCACACTTCGTGAAGCGTGAGCACCTTCGCGCCCCGATGCGCGCGCCAAAGCGCTGGCAGCAAAAAGCTTTGATTGAAGCCGTAACCTTCATATTGCAGGTGCAGAATGTCTGGCTGAAGCCGCGCGAGCAGCGGCGCGAATTTGAGAATTCCGGGGCCGCGCCACCCCCGCGAAACGGCGTGGATATCGGCGCCCTCGAGCTTTTCGAGTACCGGCATCCTCTTCGTGAGAATCGAAACTCGAGCGCCCGCTTCAATAAGCGCCTCCGAGAGATTCCAAGTGTAGTCGCCGATTCCGCAAGGCGTGGGCGGCCAGCGCGGCGAGATGAACGCGACATGCATTCCTCACGCCCCCCCGAGCGCGTCGCGGTAGACCTGAAGATGCGAGTGCACCACCGCCTTGCGATCGAAGTGCCGCTGAAAATGCCGCATGCCGTTTTCACCCAGTCGCGCGCGCAGGCTCTCGTCCGCGAGCAGCCGGCTCAGGGCCGCGGCGATACCGTTTACGTCGCCGACGTCGACGTGCAGCCCCGTCTCGTTTTCGACATTCACCGTGGCGACGCCCGTCGGAAGCCGTGTCGTCAGAAGCGGCTTTCCGCAAGCCTGCCCTTCGAGCAGGCACATGCCGAACGCTTCGCTGGTATTGGTGGACGTGAGCGCCACGATCTGGCTTGCGTGGTAGTAAGCGCCGATGTTTTCATCTGGAATGAATCCGCAAAGCTCCGCTTTTTGCTGAAGGTTACCGTCGCGAATGAGCCCCGCGAGACGCTCGCGCTCAGGGCCCTGCCCGACGATCAACAGTTTTCCGTCGACTTGTCGCATGGCCGCGATCAGATCGCTCAAGCCTTTGTACGGCACGAGGCGACCGACGAACAGTACGATCTTGTCGCCGTGCTTGGCGCGCAATGCGCGGGCCTCGGCCTGCGTTCGCTCCGTCAGCTTCAGGTGCGAAGGCTCGAGCCCCAAAGGAATCACAGTCGTTTGGCTCGCGAACTCGCTCAGCACGGGCGAGCTTTCGATCAATGCCTGCGAAGTCGCGATCACGCGCCGGGCGCCGCGAAGAAACCCGCGCATATTCGGCAGATAGGCCTTGAGCAAAAGCGGATATCTCACGATGTCGCAATGATACGTCACGACGTACGGCCGCGGGCTGCGAGCGAAGGCCACGGTGGCCAGCGGGTTGGGCAAATGCACGTGCATCAGGTCGGCGCTCTGCGCGAGACCGTCGCTGCGAAACGAAGGGCATATGGGCGTCGACGCGATTGAGGCCAGGCGGCCCGAGCGAATGACCCGAATCGGACCCATCCGCTCGGTCACGGTCTCGCGCCGCGTGTTCGAGACGAGGCACGTGACGTCGATGCCGGGCACTTCCGAGAGGCCGGAGCAGAGCTGAAAAAGAGAGGTTTCCATTCCACCCGGTTCGGGCGGAAAGTATTTGCCGACTTGAAGAATTCTCATCTTGAGCGTTCGATGGCGATCGCGCTCAAGATGACCGCGAGCACGCCACCGATGACGCCGACATACATGGCCGTGCGGCCGATATAATCGACTTTCGTGTCGACGACGATCGTGTCGCGCTCTTGCAGCACGGGGACGAGGCCGTTGTCTTCGACGATTTCCTTGAGGTCGACCTCGCGCACGGTCGGCGTGCCGTTCGCCGCCTGGCTACGAATGAGAATGTCGCCGAGATCGGCATTGTCGTTCGTTCCGCCGGCGAATGCGAAAAGCTGGGCGAGATTGGTTTGGATCGGCACGTGGTAAACGCCCGGAAATCGCACGCCGCTGATCAGATGCACCGTGATGAGGGGCTTGCCCTCAATGCGCCCGACGAAAAACTCGGAGCCGCTGCTGCTGATTCCGGCGAAGGTGCCGGGCAGCTGCGCCCGGGCGGTTGAGCTGATCATGCAAAGAAGAAGAATCACAACCACGCTTTTTGATTTCATATGTCTTGAATTTATCCCATCGTTTTTGCGCGCGCCATCGACGCGGGCACATCACGACGAAGGACCGGGCGGCCTCGGCGTCTCGAATTGAGACACTCGCACTCCAAGCGGACGGCTGGTTCTTGCTTTGAGACGGTTTCGTGAGAGGCTCGCGCGGCGTCATCCGAAAAAACGCCGATTTATCCCCCTCTTTCGCTACAGATTTTAGTCCAATTTCTCGAATAAGCTTATGGGCCCGAGACCTGTTTCGCGGCCCGTGCATTTGGGCATTGGTTTGGAGGTCTGGACGTGGAACGACGAAAACCGCTCACCGTAGTTGATAATCACAGCCCTGATAGCGCTCCTGAGCGCCCGCGGCCCGCGCTGAAACGACGGACGACCTCGCGCCATCACGAGTCGGGCCAGCTCAATCTCCGCCAGCTCTGGAAGCTGGTGAAGATCAATAAGTACGTCGTGGGCTCGGCGGTCGTGCTGGCGGTGACGCTCACGGCCCTGCACTCGTTCTTTTCAACTCCGATTTACCGCGCCAGCGTCACCCTCACGGTCATGGTCAACAACACCGCCGCTTTGAACAACATGCTCTCGAGCCTGACCGGCGAAGACGAGCTGGTTCAGAAAATTCATGCTTTGAACGAGTATTTCCGCTCAGCCGAGATGTCGAAGCGCCTCGCGCAAGTCGTCGAGCGCAACGGAACGGCGGCGTTCGTTGCGCTCACGCAAAAAGGAATGGCGCGGCTTTCGACGAACCTGGGGCTCAGCGACCCGCTCACGAGCGCCAGAAGCACGACCCTCACCCATGAAGCGATCGCGGCCGAGCTGGCCGCCATGCTGACGATCACGCCGAACTTCAATAATTCGACGATGGTCATCGAAGCGAGCACTCCGAACCCCGAGCTTTCGGCGCTTCTCGCCAACGAGGCCGCTCGCGGTCTCGTCGACATCAATCACCGGATCGGTCTCCGCAAAGTGCAGGAGATCAAGAACTTTCTAACCAACCAGACGACCGAGCTCGGCCAGCGACTCGAAACGCTCGAGACGGAGCTCGCGACCTTTCAAGCCGAGAACCAGATGATTTCGGAGGCCGAAGCCGAGCGCTCGGTTTACTCGACCCTCAATCGTCATGAGACCGATTACATCGACGCGCAGATCCGCTTGTCGACGAACCAGCAGCTCATCACCCGCATCGAAAAAGAGATGCGCCAGATGAAAGAAAACATCGCGAAGTCCGACTTCTCGGGCTCGAACCTCTACTTGTCGCAGTTGCAGCACCGATTGAGCATGTTGCAGTACCAGCAGGCCATGCAGCAAAGCGGCAGCGGCGAGGCCACCTCGCCCGCTGAAGGCAAGCGCCTGCAAGACGAGATCAACGGCCTCGTGCAGTCGTACCAAAAAGCGCTCGATACTCGCGACGCGGGCGAGACCGCGGTCGCGATGAACCCGCTCGAATATTATCAGCGCCTCGAACAATCGTACGCTCAGCTCAAAAAAGACAACGCGAACTTCGCCGCCGACCTCGCGGTTCTCGAAAAGGCGATCAAGCGCCAGAAGGGCGAGTTTCCGAAACTCGCGGCGAACCTCCAGCACTTGACCGAGCTCAAGCGAAGCATTCACCTCACCTCTGACCTCTATCTCGCCATCCGCAAGAAGCTTCAAGAGGCCGAGATTCAAGAGGCCGGAACGATCAAGACCGTCGACGTTCTTTCGGAGGCGCAAGCACCGTCGTCGCCGTACGCGGTTCCGCTCTCGTTCAAGCTTTCGTTCGCGGTCGCGGTCGGCTTGTTCTTCGGCATTCTGTTCGTGCTGACGCATGAGGCGCTCGTGCCTTGCGTGCGCCACCGCCACGACATCGAGCAAAACGGCATTTACGTGCTGGGCGAAGTTCCGCTGGCCGAAAACGTGGGCCCCGTGAAACGCGCCCTCATCCCGATCAACGACAACCCGAACTCCTACGAGGCCGACGCGTTCCGCTTCATCAAGATGCGCCTGGCTTCGCACGTGAAACACAAGCCGGGCATGCCCGCGCCGATCGTTCTGGTGACGAGCCCCCGCTCGGGCAACGGTAAGACGTTCACCTCGGTCAATCTGGCGACGACGCTATCAAAAGCCAAGCTCAAGACCCTTTTGATCGACATGGATTTGCGCAAGCCTTCGACGCAGAAGTATTTCGACCCGCCCGAGAAGACCATCGAAGGCCTCGCGATCGATCCGAATCTGACCGACCAGTCGAAGATCACGACCACGGTCAGCCCGTTTCTAGACGTGATTTTCGGCACGCACCACATCATGCATCCGCCGGAGTTTCTCGAGACGCCGACGGTTCCGAACTTCTTGGCGGAGATGCGCAAGAAGTACGATTTCATCATCATCGACTCGGCGCCGATTCTGGGCATCATCGATTCGTCGATTTTGGCCCGTATGGTGGACCACGTCCTCTTCGTCGTCGAGCATCGAAAAACCCTGCGCGAGGACCTCGCGATGGCGCTCCATACGCTGCGCGAAGTCCATCATAAGCCGCTCTTGAGCATTCTGAACTGCGTGCACAAGGAGTTCGGCTACTACGACAACAAGTACTACGTCGTGCGCTCGTCGCAGATTCAAACGCAAGACGTCGCCTGATGATCCGCATCGGAGTCATAGGGCTGGGATTCGGCAAAGCCGTTCATATCCCGGCCCTCCGCCTTGATCCGCGTTGCGAAGTCGTGGCAATCTCGAGCCGCGATTTCGCGAAAGCGTCGGCGGCGGCAGCGGCGCTTGGCGTTCCGCGCGTGTATGCGCGCTGGGAGGAACTGCTCGCCGATCCGGGCATTGATGCCGTGACGATCGCGACTCCACCGGCCGTGCAGAAGCTCGTTCTCCCCGAAGCCATTCGCGCGGGCAAACATGTCTTTTGCGAAAAGCCGATGGGCTTGAGTGCCGCGGATGCAGGCCGATTGGCCGCGCAAGCCGACGAGGCGGGGCTCGCGAACATGATCGATTACGAGTTCCCGGAGCTCGCGAGTTTCAAAGAGGCCAAACGCCGCTTCGGCGAGCTCGGTGAGCCGGGTCTTATCGTCGCGAACTGGCAGGTGCAAGCCTCGGGCTATCGCGAGAATCCGCCGGGCTGGAAGGTGCAGCCGGAGCTGGGTGGAGGCACGCTTCGCTATTTGGCCTGCCACTGTTTGTATTACTACGAGTGGCTGATGGGCCCGATCGCCTCGTTGCAAGGGGCGATCGAGGACGACGGTGCGCTCGTTACGATTCGTTTCGCGTTCGCGAGCGGCGCTTCGGGAATTTTGTGCGTCGGCGGCAACCGGCCGGGCGTGAATTTGCACCGGGTCGAGCTTTACGGCTCAAAAGGCGCGTGGATCCTCGAAAATCCGACGCCCGATTACATGAAAGGCTTCACACTGCGCGAGCTGGGCGGCGGAAAGATCATGACCTTCGAGCCGAACTCGCCGATCGACGGCCGCATCACGGCGACAGGCGGAATCACGAAGAAGTTTCTCGATTGGATCGAAACGGGTAAGCGGGCCCAGCCGTCGCTTGCCGACGGCGCGCGCGTGGAGTTTCTGATGGAAGCAATTGAGCGCGCGGCGGGCTCGGGCTCGGTCGTGAATGTTTGAACGGAGGGAGGCGCCGTGAGCGCAATTTGCAGACGTGCCAGCCCGCTTCACCCCTGGGTTCGCGTCCGATCCTAAAGCCTGCCGTGGCACGGAACTAAACGTACATTTCGAAGTCAACGTCGCGATCGAAATCAACCGCGAACCCAGTCCATTCCTGCAATCGTGCTTTGTGCCGATTGTGAGACGCGCAAAGCAACTGTAAATTCGCGGGCTCATTCGAACCGCCAACGTTGAACGGCACGATGTGATCGACTTGAAGCTGAAAACGAGAGCCACAACGTCCGCCCGTCTTAGGGTCGATCCAACAGCAGCTTTCATCTCGAACGTGAACACTTTGCCGAATCGAAGATCTTATGTAACGCGAGCGCGATTCGTACTGGCCCTGTTTCACACCTCGCTGGTTTACGTTTTCTGCTTTCGGTTTACGGCGAGCTTGACGCTCCGGTACTTCCGCTGCGGAAGCGCGCTTGACCGTTTTTAGAAATTCTTCCGCTAAAAATACCGCGAGCTCGGAAAATGTCGGGTTCGGCAGCGTATGTGAAATGATTTCCTTCACTCGCTGTAGATTTTCGAATTGCGCCTTCGAAAACGTCACCTCCACACGAACTGACTCGTCCGATTGGACCCGCTGCTTCGCAGCCGTCAGCACCGGCAGCTCGAGCTCGCGAGCGACCTCCAATTGCGCATGACGTTGCTTTTTCGAGCGCACACGGTTTAGCAATTTGCGATTCAGCCTTTCGTCCGCTAAGGCTTTTTTCGCGCTCCGTAACCCTTGCGCTTTGGCGGAGTCACGGAGTCCCTGAGCGACGATCGACACCTGTGACAAATTCAACTCACCCGTGGAGATCTGATGCGCGAGTTCTGGAACTGTCTTGGACAGCCGGGCTGCATCAATTCGCCTCTGCGCGGAGGCCGGGGCAAACCCCATTCCGTCGACGAGATATCCGAACAAGCTCGTGTGCCCAAGCTCGAGGTAAAGCCGGCGGTCATCCGCTTCGCGCAAAAGCTCGACGAGCTCCGCTGTGATCCGCCGCTCTTCAGCCGCCAGCGAGCGAATTTTTGAATCGAGTTCTGCATTTGAAATCTTGCCAAGCAATGCCATGAGACCTCCCGTCCATTCGACAGCGGTGACTCTATCACGGGTTTACAAACCCAAATTTTCGCGTATTAGAAAGTCATCATCGCATCTTCAGAAATTGGGCAAGAGGGTCCGTGTGCGCGGGTGGGCACGTCGACTAAGAAACGGTTTAGACAAAATTAAAGGTGATTATGCGACGAGGTCTCTGAGTAACCAAACTGGGATAAACCAATCAAAAATAGCGTCAATAAAAAAACGACCGTTGCACAGCTACCCGCAAGCATTTCGCGCGAGACGATGCGCAGCTACTCAACAAGTTTATCGGGTCAAGCGATGCACCGTAACGCCCGGGACGCCGTCCGCTGTTGCCAGCCGCGGTCAACGGCTCCATCGATAGCTCCAGCGTGTTTTCGCACCTGCGGCGTACGGCTCAAATCCATCCCCGCACCCAATACCACCCCATGCCGCCATACTCGTGAATCACCGCGCGCAGAACCAGCAGCCGCTCGAGCGGCCGCACGCGAAACTGTGCCCATCCCTGCGGCACCGGCACGAAATCGACCGGATACAAGCTCGGCGAAAGCCCCAGCTTTTCGAACACGCGCCGCGAGCGCGGCATGTGACAGGCCGTTGTCACAAGGAAGAAATCCGTAATTCCGCGTTCGGCCAGCAAGGATGCCGTACGCGCGCCGTTTTCCGAAGTGTCGCGCGCCTGATTTTCGACCACGATGTGCTCGGGCGGCACGCCTTGCTCGCGCCAGTAGCGCGCGATGGATTCGGCCTCACGCTCGAGTCCCGGCTTTTCGCGCTCGGTTCCCGTGACGATCAAAAGAGGCGCAAGGCCCTTCTTGTACAGACGCGCGGCTTCGGTCGCGCGATCAGCCGAGGAACCCCAATGGAACATGTCGCGCGCGGGCTCGAAGTGCACGATCCCGCCAGTCAATACGACAATCGCCTGCCGCTGGGTCTCGGTCACTGCCGGCACTTCGCGCTCGAGTGTTTGGATGAGCCAAAACGGCAGCGGCGTCAGAAACAACAACACAGCGAGCGCGATGAACGTGCCGCGCACCCAGCGGGGAAACGGCCGAAACAAAGCGACGAGCGCCAAAGCCACGATGTACAGCGCGGGATCTTCCAGCCAGTTCATATTGTCTAGAATACGGATTGAGAATCGAATTGCCAGAAGGATTTCGCGAAATCGCCCCAAGCGCGCTGACTATCCTGCGCGGCAATACTCAAAGCACTTTGGGAACGCGGCAAACCGCGATGAGGCTATCGGTCTTCTTCCAAAGAGTCGGCGCAAAAACGAATTTCTCGCTCTCGCCCCACCCGACCTCGGGCCGCCAGTACATCAAAGGCTCGAAGCGAAACGGCGACTCCTGAGCGGCCCGCCCGCTTCCGGCAAGACCCCATCGCGTGAGCATGTTCGAAACAAATCCCCGGTTCTTCATCTGGCCGAGCATCTGCACTTCGCAGAAATATTTCGCGCAAAACGATTTCAGCTCCTCGGGGCTGATGACGTCCCGGCCCGCGCTGAAAATCGCCGTGCCCGTCGGGTACAGGTGGGAGCAAACGCTTCGAATGAACTTCTCGTAGGCCGGGCGCTCGAGCCGCTCCAGCACGCCGAACGCGCACGCGAGGTCGAATTTCTTTCGCACGCCCGAGAGCGTGGCCAGGTCGTCGCGCACGTAATCGACGTGCGGGTGTTTGTAGTTGGCGCGCGCGAACTTGAGCTGGTCCTCGTCGGCGTCGACGCCGGTCACCAGAAAGGCGGCCGTGGCCAGCGCGCAGGTGCCGAAGCCCATGCCGCAGCCGATGTCGAGCGCGGTCTTTTCTTTGGCGGATGAAAGCGCGAAATGATAGCGGGCGAGCTGTTCCTCGAAAGCCGGGTCACCGAATGCGGGTGTGATCGACCGAGCGCCCATGCTTACATAGTAGCGCGGGCGCCGGCCGTTCTCAAGCGGCAGCCTTCAGATTTTGCGCGCCCGGCGGCTCCACCATCTTCTTGAGCGCCTTGAACACCTCGCGGTTGAACGGCATGCCCATGGTCTGCTCGACGTACTGGAGCGCCTCCTCCGCGGAGCGCGGAACGGGGTTGTTCACGTTCTTGATCGTCAGCTCGACGAACGCGTTCGCGAGCTGTATGACCCTGGCCAGCGGGTGGACCCGCACGTCTTTCAGCCGGCGCGGAAAGCCTTGGCCGGCGGCGTTCTCGTGATGCTCGTAAACCATCGAGATCACATCATCTGGCACGATTCCGAGGCTTTGCAGGATCTGCATGCCCCGGAACGAGTGGGTCTCATACTGCTGAATCTCCTCGAACGTCATCTCCGCGCGCGGCTTCTTCAATAGCTCCGGCGCGAGCTCCTTCAGCCCAATGTCGTGCAAAAGCCCGCCCAGCGCGAGTTTTTCGAGGGTGCTCTTGTTCTCCCAGCCCATGGCGTGTGCGATCATGACCGAGACCACGCTGACGGCCGAGGAGTGCGCGACGAGCTCCTCCGAGCTGTTCTTCATCGATTCGATGAGACTCGCGAGGCTCATCTTCGCCTCGACCAGCTCCACGGTCGACTTTACGATCGTTTTGGCGTGAACCAGCGTCACGGGGGTGAAGCCCACGGCCTCGAGCTCGCGAAACACGGACCGCGTCGCCTGGCCGAGCACCGATGTTCGCTGCCCCTGCGCGAGCTCCTTCTTATTGAGGAGAATTCCCGCGATCGTCAGGTTTTGTTCGACGTAGGTTCCGTAGTCGTCTTTGCGGATAAATAGAAATTCGATGTTTTTGTTCTCATATCGGGACAGGCGCTCGATCTGAACGGCCTCGCCCGCTTTCGCCAAATGTACGAATTTGCTTTCGGAGAGCTTGATGAATATATCCACGGGTAGCTTGGCCGCCGATAAAAATTCCGCGATGGGAATCGCCACCATCGAGCCGGGGTCGATCTCGTGCTTCTCGCTATTAGCCATAGGCGCAGAGCTCCTTATCACTCATTACGTTCAGTCAGAGCCGATACAAACTCTTCGGCGTTTAGCCTCGAATCCTGTACTTAGATCTAGGAAAAATCTGACGAAAACGCCTCGAGATGAGGCGGGTTTCGCATCGATTCGAGAGAGTTAAGAAATCTTAACCGGGAAACAAAAAGGCCGCCCCGGAGTGAGACGGCCTTCGTCGAAGCCAGTGCCTGAAGGTAACGATTAATTGCTTCCGTCGGCGCTCACACCGGGGTCCTCGGAGGAGCCCTTCGGAACGCGCTTGCCGGGTACCGCGTTCTCATCGGCTTTCGGCCACTGTCCTTCGGCGTACGAGCACGCGCCCTTTTTAGAGAACGCCTCATAGAGGTTCGGCTGCGTACGGCCATTGCCGGTCGCGCCGAAGAGCCATTCCGTCACGCCCATCGCGCGCGAATTCGGCGTCGTGCGCGCCCACGTGAAATTCTCGCTCTGTATCTTGCTGTTCGAGCCGTAGTTGAAATAGAGCTCACCGCCGCCTTCGTTTTCAATGCGCGCGGCAAAATGGACCCGGCAGCCGAATTGCTTGCCCCAATGCTTGTTCCGGTGCTCGGGCGGCTCGCCCACGCGGACTTGCGGGTCGCGCACGGAGCAGTTTTTGTCGCCCATGACGGCGGCCAGCGCGTAGTACAGATTCCGG
>DASUEL010000303.1:0-5023 GCA_036275095.1 Bdellovibrionales bacterium | reverse complement strand
ACCACCATCGGAATCATCTTCTTGATCGTCATGCTGGGCCTCCAAATATTGGGTGGTTTGATGATTCGAAGTATTGTTAAAATTAAAGTGTAAGCTCTCGAGGGGAAATGTAATGAAAAGGAATTTCATTAGAATCGCGATTTTGGCCATGCTTCTGCCCGCGGTCTCGTTCGGCTTGGTCGACATGCGAAACGCGAACTACTCCGACACCTGGATCGATTTGGAGATCCCCGGCGGCGGGTTCGATTTCAAAGTCGAGCGGACCTATAACAGCCGCTCGCTCTTCAACGGCATTTTCGGTTTCGGCTGGTGCTCCGACTTCGAGACTTCGCTCGAAATCGAGGCGGACGGCAGCCTAAAGCTCACCGAATGCGGTGCCGGCTTCGAGGTCATCTACACTTCCGAAAACTATTCGAAGAAGAACGTCGACGCAGCGGTAACGAACATCGTCGCGAAGTATAAAGAAAAAAATCCGACAACCACCAGCCGTTTTCTGAATGATCTCGAAACCCAGCTCAAGGGTGACCGTCGCCTCCGCGACAAGTACTCGTCCGAGCTTGGAATTAAAGGCTCGGTCGACAAGAACGAGATTTTCTACGCCAACGGCCGCGGACCAGAGACGGTCGAACGCCGCGAAAGCAACTACATCAGGAGGCTGCCGGGCGGGAACACGCAGACATTCAATCAAAGAGGCCGGCTGACCGAAATCGAGGACAAAAACGGAAACTACCTGCGCTTCTCCTATAACGGCGATCTCATTCGCGACGTCGTCGACAACAACGGACGCAAGCTAAACTTCACGTACTATGGCAACAAGAAAATCAAAACCATCACGGGTCCCAACGACCTCCGCGTGGAGTACAAATTCGAAAAACTCAACGAGCTGTCGTGGGTCAGGAACGGCTGGAAGAACGAATACTCCTTCGAGTACGACGACCTGAAAAATCTCGTCAAGATCAACTACCCCGACAAGACGAACAAGATCATCACCTACGACAAAAACAAAGACTGGGTGACCAGCTATAAAGAACGCGATAACTGCAAAGAAGAGTACAAGTACGAGCTCTCAAAAGACGATCCAAAGAACCACTATTGGTCGACCGTGACAAAAACCTGCGACAAGCGGGTCGTGAACAACAGCCGCTATGAGTTCTGGTACCGCCTGAATAAGGCCAAGACCGACAAGTACCTGCATCGCGTGCTCACCAAGCTCAACAACGACACAACCGACGTGACCTACCACGAGCGGTTCGGCCGCCCGATTCTGATCGTCCGCAATGGAGCGAAGGCCGAATACATTTACGATGAAGACTCGGGGCTGCTCCGCAAGCGCAAAGAAGCGAATCGTGTGGTCGATTTCGAATACGACTCGGCTTGCAAGAAGGTCTCGAAGGTCACTGAAGGCAAACAACAGACGACGTTCAAATATGACAAGCGCTGCAATTTGACGGTAGCACGAAACACGAAGGGCCAAATGGTCACGCTCACCTACGACTATCAGGGGCGGATTGCGACGCTATTCGATCAAGCTAAGCGCGAAGTCAAAATCAAATATGAATCGCGTTTCGGCAAACCGGAGACGGTCGAGCGGCCGGGCGTGGGCACGATCAAGGTGACCTACAAGCCGAACGGCGACATCAACAAAGTCGAAAGCCCCGCGGGGCCCACGGTTGCCGTTCAAGTGGCCAGCACGTTCAATAACCTTTTGGATATCGTCGAGCCCGCCGGCGTCGAGCTTGGGTTTTAGGAGTAACGTATGAAACGAATCAAGCTTCTCTATATTTTGACCGCGGTGGCCGCGATGCTCGTCGGCGTAGGACTGGCTCACGCCGAGGGTTTCGACTTCGGGTCCGACCCGAAGGGCTACATTCCGAACGAAACGGCACGGGAAGAAACCGGCGGCTCCGAGCCGCTGACCGAATGCAAGGTCTGCAAAACTCTCGACCAATCCGCTCTCAACGACGACACCCGCTGGCGCCCCGAAATGCAAGGGCCCGACGGCGGCCCGGTGGGCTCGCAGTAATCTTTCCGCGACATTCCGGTTTGGCGGAGAACGCCGCTCAGGGAGCGGCGTTTTTGTTTTTTTGGGGCTGGGCCTCGGGGGCACGACTGTTGGCGGCGGGATTGACGGCGTGGGTGGGGCAAATAACTCGTATTCGCAATCTGGTTGATTCGAAGAATCGGTGTTTCAGGTTTCGATGTGGTTCAAAGCGACTTCGCGCTACGCTTTTTTGAAAAATATTTTTGAAAATCATTTGACGGCATTTTGCTTCGAAATTTGATTTTTTAAGTCGCTGATTTGCGAGCCTGAGAATTCCAAATCAAAACAGATGAGAGCTGGCGACGCACCTCCGGACAAATCCGCGACGCCCAAGAAAAGTTGCATCAATCATGCGCGGGAATATCAGGAGATTCAGGGCCAAGTAACGAACAACATCAGCACCGAGAATCACCGCCGGCACATTCCCACAAGAATCAAACGGGAAGTTTGGAAAAGAGCTTCAAGCCGGTGCCAAAATTGCGGCTCAGCCCATGGCCTCGAGATCGATCATGTCATTCCGGTCGCCCGAGGCGGCGGCGATGAGCCCGAAAACCTTCGCTTACTCTGCCGGTCATGCAATCAACGTCATGCGGTCGAGACGTACGGCGTTCAGTTCATGAACATTCACTTTGAGTCCCGCTAATTCGTGCCACCAGCTCGCAGGCGCGCGTGGCTTACAGCCCCGGCCAAACTTTGCGGCGTTCTTCAATGGGAATAAAACTATGGCGCGCGGCTTCGTCGGCAAGCTTACGGAGCTCGTCGACTGAAAAGCCCAGCTCGTTGTGAAGCACGTGATATTCGTTCGTCAGATCGATACCGAACAAACCCGGATCGTCGGAGTTGACGGTCACCGCGACACCCTGGTCGCCCAGAAAGCGAATGGGATGCGCACCTAGATTCTTCACCGCATTGGTCAGCCAGTTGCTCGTGGGACAGAGCTCGAGCACGACCTTCTCCGACTTCACGAATTCGATCATCTTAGGATCCCGATAAATCTGCACGCCGTGCCCGATACGCTCGGCGCCCAAGCATTCGATGGCATCGCGCACGAACTCGGCCGCGCCCGGCTGATCGGCCTCGCCCGAATGCACAGTGACCCGCAAGCCCGCCTTCTTCGCTTTCATGAACAGCGGCGCAAATGTTTTGCATGGATAGCCCGCCTCATCGCCCGCCAAGTCGATCGCCAAAAACGTATCGCGGTTGTCGATGATGAAATTTGCCACGGACTCGCACTCGTCCATGGGGTCGACCCGCACCACGATACCGATCAGGCCCACGGCCATCGGAAACTGCTTTTTTGCGCGCTCAAGCCCGCGCAAAATGGATTGATGGATCGAGTCGAACGTCAAATTCGGATGGTTCTCGAGAATGAAATTCGGCGCGTAACGAAGCTCGAGGACTCGAATACCCTCGTTATACGCGTCTTCGACCGCTTCAAAGGTGATGCGCTCCAGGATCTCTTCAGTCGATAAAACCGACTGCGTGAGCCAGAACTTGCCTAAAACGACGCCCAGATTCTCCATGGGCCGCGTTACGAGCACCTTTTCGCGAAACTCCCCGTGGTCGGCCGGCAAATCGAGACCGTGAGCTTGGGCTAGCTCTTTAACTGTTTCGAGGCGAATCGCGCCCTCCAGGTGGCGGTGCAACTCGGCTTTGGGAAGGTGTTTCAGCGGATTCATCGGGCATACAATACTTGACCCATCAACCCGTTCAAGAGAAAACATGGCATGCAAAAACCCACCCAATCTGAACTTGAAGCCAAAGCTCGAGAGGCGCGCCGCCTTATCATTCGCATGCTCACCGAAGCAGGCAATGGACACCCCGGTGGCTCGCTCTCAGCGATCGACATCATCACCGCCCTTTTCTTCAGCGAGATGAAAGTGAATCCGAAAGACCCGATGTGGGCCGATCGCGATCGCTTCGTCCTGAGTAAAGGCCACGCCGTGCCGGCGCTGTATGCGGCACTCGGGCTTCGCGGATATTTCAATCCCGAAGACACCATGACGCTGCGTAAACTCGGAAGCCCCTTTCAGGGCCACCCCGATCGCATGCGCCTTCCCGCCGTCGAAGCCTGCACGGGCTCACTCGGTCAGGGCCTCTCGATCGCGCAAGGCATGGCCTTAGCGCTGAAGCTCGACAAAAAGAGCGCCCGCGTTTACTGCCTCGTCGGCGACGGCGAGATTCAAGAGGGTCAAATCTGGGAAGCCGCCATGTCGATTCCGATGCACAAGCTGACGAACATGTGCGTGTTCCTCGATTACAACAAACTGCAAATCGACGGCGACGTTCGCGAGATCATGTACATGGAGCCCGTCAAGAAATTCCAATCGTTCGGCTGGAACGTGCTCGAGATCGACGGCCACAAGATGGACCAAATCCTGAAGGCGCTCGATCAAGCCCGCGCCGAGACGACCAAGCCCACGATCGTCGTCGCGCATACGATCAAAGGCAAAGGCGTCAGCTACATGGAAAACGTCAACAAGTGGCACGGCTCTTCGCCCAATCGTGAAGAAGCCGAAAAAGCACTCAAAGAGTTGGCATAAGGAGAATGCGATGAAAGCCACACGAGCCAGTTTCGGAGACGCACTCGTTGCCCTGGGCGGCGAGTTTCAAAACGTGGTCGCGCTCGACGCCGACCTCTCTAAAAGCACCAAATCAGAAGCCTTCGGCAAAAAGTATCCCGAGCGCTTCTTTCAGATGGGCATCCAAGAAGCGAACATGATCGGCGCCGCCGCGGGCCTCGCTCTCAGCGGAAAGATTCCGTTCTTATGTTCGTTCGCCTGCTTTCTCACGGGCCGCTTCGACATCATTCGCGTGAGCGTCGGTTATTCGAACGCGAACGTTCGCCTGGTCGGCACTCACGCCGGCATCGGCATCGGTGAAGACGGCTACAGCCAGATGGGCCTTGAAGACATCGCCTGCATGCGCACGCTGCCGAACATGGCCGTGCTTCAGCCGGCCGACGACATCGAAACCAAAGCG
>DASUEL010000302.1:0-2251 GCA_036275095.1 Bdellovibrionales bacterium | reverse complement strand
TGATATGCCTGCTGACGCTGTCAGCTGGTTTCCGCCGCCCTTTCCCGGCGCGTGAGCTCGAAACCCGCCAGGATCCGAAGCCCGAGCGCCAGCCCGATCGGAAGCGCGGCCAGAAGTGTGATGGGCGGCAGCCACAGCGCCGGCCACTTCGCGGGGGCGCTCCACGACGGCCACCCCAAAAACGCGAGGTGCGCCAGAGTGAGGCCGAGCAGAACGAGACCGTAGCCGTGCACGCTCTTCCATAGGCCCATGCCCATCGAGCGCCGAATCGGATTGACCGACGTGAGCGCCAACAGCGCCAATATCAGGGTCGCCAGCGCGGCCGCGAGCAGCGAGGCCTGCGCGAGCCCTGTGAGCTTGAGTGATTTAGTATCGAAGAGCTTCGGGTAGTAGGCCGCGTTCAAAATGATCATCGTGATCAACACATGAACGAAGATCGCGCCGGCCCCTACCAGGCTGATATTCTTTCGGAGCCTCATCCACTTTTTCGCCCGCTCGAAGCCCAAGCGTTTGAGCGGGCCGATCGTCAGGCACGCCGCGATCATGATCGTTCCCGTCCAGGCGATCGCCTTGTTCGCCACGAAGAGCGGAATGTCAGCGGCGGGCACGTCGCCCGCGATGCAGTACTTGTAAATCGAAAAGAGCAGGGTGGCGGCGAATATCGTTTCAAACATTCTGAAGGCCGGCCGTACCGGCTCGCTGGAGTTGTCTGTGCTGTTCATGTGGAGCAGGTGTAAACGCTGAATCGCGCGGGTGAAAGAGAATTCGGCAGATAAGAAACAAGCGTAAAGAAGCTGAAAGTGAACTGAGAGCACAGGCGCCGGAGCTCCCGCAGTATGGCCGAAAACCGCTATTTTTCGGCTGAATCCGGCAAGCCGTATCCCCGCGGCGAAACTATATTGGGCTTCGTTGAAACGACGAACTCGCTGCCTTCAGGCGGCCCAATAAAGGAGTAGTACCATGAACCTGTTTTCAAAATTCGCATTCGTCATTTTGGCTCTCGCGCTCACGAGTCCTGCCGAGGCCTCGCCCTGGCGCGAGTTCTGGGTCAACCAGGGGCACGCCTACATGAACACCGGCGTTCCTTTCAAAGCGAGAGTCTCGTTCACGGCCGAGCGCATCGTTCCGACCTACGGGCTCGAGGGCGGCGCCGACTACGCCGGCAAACTCTTCATCGAGCTCTTCACGCTCGAGCGCCAGGGCCAATGCCCGAGAGTCGCGATTTCGCAAAAAAGCGCCGACGGCAGTGAGCTCATCTACCTGGTGGCGCTCA
The DNA here is from genome assembly GCA_036275095.1 of Bdellovibrionales bacterium. Classification (GTDB taxonomy): domain Bacteria; phylum Bdellovibrionota; class Bdellovibrionia; order Bdellovibrionales; family DASUEL01; genus DASUEL01. The sequence continues at coordinate 978 of DASUEL010000302.1, read as the reverse complement.
ACTACGACGGACGCGCGCAAAAGTGCTGGGGCGAGGTTTCGCTTCCGAACAACCCGGGCCGGATCGCGCCTCGCAGTCTCGCGACCACGTATTTTCAGCAACCGATCCGGTTGAAGGTGGGCTCAGCGAAAATGTCCCATCGTTTGTACGTGCAAGAAGCGAGCTCGTATCGCGAGTTCGACTTCAAACTCGGCGACGCGCTTTAAAACCAGTATTCCCAATCCCACCAGCCACGGACGGCCGAGCTCCCGCCGTATTGCGCGGGTACGCGCTCGCCGCCGCCGGGCGGGCTGAGGCACGTGACGGTGACGGCATACCCCGTATCGGTCATCTCTTCGCTGGACCAGCAAAGATCGAAGGCGCGGGCGCGCGCGGGTACGGACGTGTAAAGCGCGATGAGAAAAAGCAAAGCGAAGATGCGTTTCACGCGATTCTCCTTTTTTGAACGTTGAGTGCGAGAGCTCTCACGCTAAGCGAGTTGCGCGCTCGAGTCTCGAAAAAGCCGCGCCGAGGTCCAGTTCGAACCTCACGTTCTGGTCACACGCCGAAACGGCGGCGAAGCAGAACTGAGTCACGCTGGTGCCGCCGCGAGAACTCCGCCGATTTGTCCGCTCGCGTTGTCAGTTTGTCGCGATGACCCGCAATGCCATTCCGCCAGCACGAAAAGAGAATGAGGTTAAGGCCACGGTCGCCGGGCGCGGTTCTTGAAATCCTGAATTCCGACAACATTGCTCGACGGTTTTAGCGTAGCGAGAATCGTCGATTCGACATTTGAAAGCAGCCGAGCGCTGCGCGAAGGAGGAAACATGAAACGTACCATTATGGCTCTCTCGGTTTTCGCGATGCTGATGGGTAACGGCCCTTGGGTTTTTGCCGCTGACACCTCGAAAGGCACGGTCACTCCCGAAAAACGTGAAGCCATGGCGAAGATGCACGAAGACATGGCCGCCTGTCTTCGCGAAGGAAAGGCGATCGACG
>DASUEL010000301.1:0-2107 GCA_036275095.1 Bdellovibrionales bacterium | reverse complement strand
TGTCGGCGCCGAAGAGTGGCGTCGGGTATTTGTTGTCGAAGCAAGCGGAGCAAAAGCCCTGGCTTTCACCGACGGCGTGATAAAGCCCTTCAAGAGATAAGTACGACAAGCTATCGGCTTCGACGAACTTTTGGATCTCCGGTACCGACATGTGCGAGGCGATCAGCTCGCCCCTGGTCGGCGTATCGACGCCGTAGTAACACGGGCCGACGGTCGGCGGCGCCGCGATTCGCAAGTGAATCTCTTTAGCACCCGCCTGCCGGATGAGGCCGATGATTTTTCGGCTGGTCGTGCCGCGCACGATGGAATCGTCGATGACCACGACTCGCTTGCCGGCCAAAACCGCCGACTGCGGGTTGAGTTTGACCTTCACGCCGAAACTTCGAATTGCCGAGCGGGGCTCGATGAACGTACGGCCCACATAATGGTTGCGAATGATGCCAAGCTCGAGCGGTATACCGCTCTCGGCCGCGTAGCCGATGCTGGCCGGAACACCGCTGTCTGGCACTGGGATGACGATGTCGGCGTCGACTTTGGTTTCGCGCGCAAGCCACCGGCCCATTTGTTTTCGCACTTCGTACACGCTGTGGTTGAACACGACGCTGTCAGGGCGTGAGAAATAGACGTATTCGAAAATACAGCGCGCATGCTCACTGATTTTTTTGTCGGCGTACTTCACCGAATGCTCGCCGTTTTTGTCGATCCAGAACATCTCGCCCGGCTCGATCTCGCGCACGAACGTCGCGCCGATCAAATCGAACGCGCACGTCTCGGAGGCGAAGACCACCGAGTTGCCGATGCGTCCCATGACGAGCGGACGAAAGCCATACGGGTCTCGAATCGCGATGAGTTTGTCGTGAGTTAGAATGCAAAAGCTGAAGGCGCCCACGAGGTTTTTCACGCTGGCCTGAAGGCCGGCCATGAAGTCCACCCCATTGTGCCGCGCGAGCAAGTGAAGCAAACACTCGGTGTCGTTACTCCCCTGAAAAATCGCGCCCTCTTTTTTGAGCCGCTCGCGCAGCTCGCCGGCGTTTACGATGTTGCCGTTATGTGCGACCGCGACGGGCCCGTCTTTGAGCTGTGCGGTCAGTGGTTGCGCGTTGGTCAGGAGGTTTTCACCGGTGGTCGAGTACCGGTTATGCCCGACCGCCGCGAAGCCTTTCAAACGATCAAGATCGGTTTCGGTGAAGACATCGGCAACCAGACCCTGGCCCTTATGGTGAAGATGCGTGCCGTCGTTCAGCGAGACGATGCCCGCCGACTCTTGTCCGCGATGCTGGAGTGCATAGAGTCCCAGGTAGGTCAGCCGGCTGGCCTCGGGATTGTTCCAGATCGCGAATACGCCGCACTCTTCACGCCAGGTTTTCAAAATGCCGTCTCCATCCGTTAAAGTAGGCCGTTTTCAATTCTTCAAGCTTCACTTGAAGTGAATCGTTCAGCTTCAAAGTGTCGCCGCCGGTCAACCCGAGCTCCGTCACGCGAACGGAACTCAGTTTTTTGAGCTCGTTCTCTAGTTCCGATCCGCCCGCAAACACGACTTCGTAGAGCCGTTCGCCGCCGAGCCACGACGCCTGAACGTTGAGGCTTGCGCCGACGCCGGTCAAACACATGCGCGCAAGCGTTTGGCCCAGACCCGCGCGGCCCACGAGTTTCGCGCTCTTTGCGTTTTTCACGCCCATGAGCTCACGGGCGAACTGCGCGATCTTTTTCGGGTCGAGCTGGCCTTTCGCCTGCGTTTGGCCGTTCGCGCGTTCTTGCAAGATGCCGCCTGTGGCGCACCCGTCAAGCGTGACCAGAAAGACTTTTTCTCCGGCTGTCGTGAACGTTTCTTCGGGAACCGTCTCGCGCGTTGAAAGACCGACCAAGCCCGTCGCCGGTGTCGAGGTGATGTTGCGGCCTTCGGTCTCGTTGTAGAAGCTGACATTACCACTGATGATCGGCGCGGACAACTCGCGGCACATTTCATTCATGCCTTTGAGGCTCGCGACAAACTCGCCCATGATGCGCTTGTTCTCGGGGTTGCCGTAGTTCAAGCAGTCGGTCACGGCGAGCGGCTCAAAGCCGCGTACGGCGAGCTGCAACGACGGCTCCGCGACAGAGTCGATGC
>DASUEL010000300.1:0-3128 GCA_036275095.1 Bdellovibrionales bacterium | reverse complement strand
TTGCTTGAGAATCCCGCCGAGTATGACCAGCACGGTCACAAGGACCAGAATGTATTCGAGTGTGGCCTGACCGCGGTCCGAGCGCGGCCTTTCACGTTGACCTTTCATCGAATGCCTTTCATTCTTTTATCATACCAAATGAGACTCTTCGTCTGGCTTCTTTTCATCTCGATGATTTCGCCGGGCCTTCGGGCGCAAACCTCCAAAGGTCCTGAGACCGTCGAATCTGAAATCAAAGACGCGTTCAACGACATCAAAGAGCAGCGAAAAACACGAGCCAAAGGTCGGGCCAAAAAGCGCGAAAAACTCAAGTACGCGACTTCCGTCGCGGAAACTGTTTCTCCCACCGATCGCGACAAACTCAAACGGCAGATTCCCGCGCTCGAAAAAAAGGTCGCGGCGAGCCCGGAAGATCCAAAGCTGCGCGAGCAGCTCGGCCGCGCCTACCTCGTAAACGGCGATTACGAAAGAGCCGTGACAAATTTGAAAGAGGCTTCGCAAGAGGCCAACACCGAGACGTTGTTCTTGCTCGCCGAAGCGTATCGGGGCCGCAAAGATTACGCGAGTGAAATCCGGACTCTCGAGGTCATCACGCAAACGAACGAAAACGATTCGCGCGCGCTCGAGCTTCTCGGATACGCGTACTTCAACTCCGAAGATCTCAACAAGTCGTCCCAATATTTTCGTAAAGCGCTTGCCGTCGATCCGAAGCGCCGGAAGTCGTATGACGGGCTTCTCAAGATTTTCGAAGTTCGAAAAAACCGGTACGAGAGCCGCGTCGTTTACGCGGATATGGTGAAAGCTTTTGGCGAGGACTCTCAGGCCTACTCCGGACTTTGCCGTCTTTATACCGAGGACAATCTTTCGGAATCGTCTATCGAGAGCTGCCGCAAGGCGATCAGCATAGACCCGAACATTCCCGACAATCACGTCTACTTGGGCATGTCGTACAAGTACCTCAAAGACATGCCGCAGGCTCAGAAGATCTTGAACAAAGCCGCGAAGACGTTTCCCGACTCGGAGCTCGCTCTCTGGGCCTCCGCGCAGCTTGCCGACGAGATGAAGAATTGGGAGAGCGCGCGATTCTATTATCGCAAGTGCGTGAAGGCCGATCCCCGCTCGGCTCGTTGCTATAAACGCTTGGCCATGATCACGTTCAATCTCAAGGAATATCAGGACTCGCTCGACGCGTTTGCCCGCGCGTGCGAGCTCGATCGCACGACTTATACCGAAATCCGAAACGTCACGTCCCAGCTTCGCATTGCCAACGTTGAAGAGTGGAAAGAAAAGTTCCAGGAAGCCTCCGACAAGTGCGGCATGAAGTGAAGACGGCCCGGATTCTTCATTTTGAGTGAGCGCGCTTACGGAAGAAACGCGCCCTGGCCCGCCTGGGACTTGTACCGGCGAGAAACCATATCGAAAATATTGTCGACCGCGAGACCGATCGGCTCGCCACCGACGAGCTTCTTCATGCCGTCGAGGCTGGCAGGCCCGCGCTTCTGAACCTGCATGCCGCGCATGTAGGCATTGAGATCGAAGGGTTTAACGTCACCGCCCGCCACTGCTCGCCCGGCACCGCCGCCACCACCCGCGTAAGCGACATCGGCTGAGCGCGCGCCCGTCGTTTTCAAAATCCGCGTGGCTTCCGCGATTTCGCGTGGCGTGAGCCCCGCCGCGGCCATCGCGCTCGGGCTCGCATAATCACTTCCGCTGACGGATTTTCCGCTTGGAGTGGTCACCGTGCCCGTTTCTGGATCGTAAGTGTAGCCTTTGCCGGCCAAATCGCGCTCAACTGTTTTCGCCGAGCGCCCGGCCTGATTCAAGCCAGAGAGCGTTCTCGTCGTTTCGGAATCGAGCGGGCTATTCGGATCGGGACGCCAGTCGAAATTAGTTTGGCCGAAATCTCCAGGCCCTCCGCCGCCGTTACCGTCGCCGCCGCCCAACCCATTGAGACCACCGAGGCCGCCGAACCCGTTCAGATTGTTTCCACACTGGGCCATGCCTTCGCAGCCGGCGGTGCTGCGCGATCGAAGCGAACCGATTCCGTCGCGGGCGAACTGCGCGGCTTGCCCAGCGGAGAGACCCGCGAGCGGACACGGCCATGTCACGGCAGGCGGATTGCACATTCTTTGAAACGCGATTGCCGCCGCGGTCGCACCCGCAGCGCCACCCAAATACACGATCGCGGCCTTTTTGCTCGAATTCGTCATGGACGCATTTCGAGTCGTAGGTACGTTTTGAGTCGGTGGAACATAGCCGCCGTCATTGCTGCCTTGAGTTTGCGCCGATGCCCGCAGTGGCGCGAGCAGCGATGACAAGCTCAGCGAAAGCGCCAGGAACCCGATCGTCAGACGAATGACCTGCCTCACTTGTTTTCCCCTCGCTCCCGTTTATGGCAAAAGCTGCGGCCGTTTTTCATTCATCTTGCGGGTGACTTTTTCGAAGTTGCTCAGCCCGTTCGCCGCCGTGATTCCGTTGTCGAAAAGCTGCGCGCTCACGCTTGCGGGCTTGCGGCCTTTTGTATCGCCCATCTTCGGCATGTACTTGCTCCAGTCGGGAGCGGCACCTCCGCCGCTTCCGCCGCCGCGGCCGTAGCCGCCACCGCTACCGCCGCCGCCGTAACCGACGAGACCACCGCCGCCGCCACTGCCGCCGTTTTTCATGATGTCGGTGTTGTACGGGCCTTCTTGCTTACCGCGTGAGCCTCCGCCCATGCTGCCGCCGAGGCCTCCGCCTCCGCCGAGTCCACCACCGCCACCTTGATCGCCGTACGCGGTGGTCGCGGCCTTGGCTTGACCGTTGGCGTAGCCGTCGAACTCTTGATCTTCGCCGTCATCGTCACCGAGATCGAAGCCGGGCGCCGCACCCATGTTCGTTTTCGGATTTGCACCGAGCCCAGGTTTGTTCGGAACATTCGGGTTACCGGGCGGGTTTTGTACGAACGTCGGGCAGCTTGGATTGCTCGCTCCAGCCGAGCTCTGGCAGATGCAAGTCAGCGTGTTCTTGTACTGATCTTGCGCGCAGAAGTCGGCGCTGCAAACCGGATCGTTTCGGTTCGCAGGGCTTTGGCAGAACTGCGGACAGAGCTTGTTCGAGTACGCTTTCGTGCCGGTACACTCGTCGCCGAT
>DASUEL010000299.1:0-2112 GCA_036275095.1 Bdellovibrionales bacterium | reverse complement strand
TTCTCAAAAAGAGCCTCGAAGAGCGCAAGCGCGGCCGCCGCGGCGAAAGGACGGTCTGACCATGGGGCTCGAGCTTTATCACAAGAAGCGAAACTTCCGCAAAACACCCGAACCGCGCGGCCGGCTCAACAGAACCGAGCGCAACAGCTTCGTCATTCAGAAGCACCACGCCTCGCACCTCCATTATGATTTTCGGCTCGAGATGGAAGGCGTGCTCCGCAGCTGGGCCGTTCCGAAAGGCCCGTCTCTCGATCCGTCGGTCAAGCGCCTCGCGATGGAAGTCGAAGATCACCCGCTCGATTACGCCCGCTTCGAAGGAAATATTCCCGAAAATCAATATGGCGCCGGCGACGTCATCGTCTGGGACCGCGGTGAATGGATCTGCGAGGAAGACGATCCCACGGAGGCGTACCGCAACGGCAAAATCAGTTTCGAACTGCGAGGCGAAAAGCTCGCCGGCCGTTGGGTACTGATTCGCAACTCCCGCGTAAAAAGCACCGGCCCCAAGACGCCTTGGTTTCTCATCAAACGGGCCGACGAAGACGCCCGGCCCGAGCTCGAATTCGACATCACGCGCGCCCGCCCCGAATCCGTGATCACCGGTCACACGCTTCCGATGGACGCCGCCGCCTGGACTCCTTCAGAAGCCAAAACCAAAAAGACCCGCAAGCCCGCGGTAAAAAAAAAGCGCGCGAAACATTAACTGAGGCCAAACCCGGGCGCCTGCCGAAATTCGTAAGGCCCCAACTCGCACGCCTGGTCGACGAAACGCCCGGAGGAGCCGGGTGGATCCACGAGATCAAATTCGACGGGTACCGCACACTCGCGCGCTTCGCCAACGGCAAACTTCAAATGCTCACCCGCGAAGGCAAGGACTGGACTCATCGTTACCCGTTTCTCGCCGAGCACCTCGAAGGCCTCGGGCTCGACCGAACGATTTTGGACGGCGAAGTCGTCTGGCTCAACCCCGAAGGCCACAGCGATTTTCAAGGCCTGCAAACGGCCTTGCGCGAAGAGCGGCACGACGAGCTGGTCTATTATGTTTTCGACCTCCTTTACCTCAACGGGCGCTCGCTTCTCAAACTTCCGTTGGCTACACGCAAAGAGCGGCTGAAAGAGCTCTTGAGCCCCCTTTCATCCAATGGCCCCATTCGCTTCAGTGATCATATCGTCGGTCAGGGCGAGGACCTTTTCGAAACCTCCTGCCGCTTGAAGCTCGAAGGCATCGTCTCGAAACGTGCGGACCGCCCTTACAAACACGGCCGATCCGACGACTGGCTCAAGAGCAAATGCGTGAATCGGCAGGAGCTGGTCATCGGCGGTTACACCGAGCCGCAGGGCGCGCGCAAACACTTCGGCGCTCTTTTGCTCGGCGCTCACGATCGCGAGGGCCGGTTGCGCTTCGTCGGAAAGGCCGGCACCGGATTCACGTCGAAAACGCTCAAAGAGCTCATCAGCCGCATGAAGCCGCTCGAAACACGCGAGTCACCATTCATGAACCCGCCCACCGAGCCCGGCGTACACTGGGTGCAGCCCAGTCTCGTCGCCGAAGTCAACCTGGCGAGCTGGACTCATCACGGAAACGTTCGCCAAGCGTCGTTCCAGGGGCTGCGCGAAGACAAACCCGCCGAAAAGGTCGTTTATGAATCACCGAAACATCTGGAGGACATCGTGCAACCAAAGGCTCCCGCTAAGACAAAATCAAAACGCTCACTGGCCGCCGAGGTGACGGGCTCAAAGCCGCGCTCGAAAAGCAGGCGCCTGCCGGAGCCACCCGCACTCGAGCTCACGAGCCCCGACAAAATCTTGTTCGAAGACGTCGGGCTCACCAAACTCGAGCTGGCGGAGTACTACGACTTCGTCGCTCCGTGGATGGTCCCGTACCTGAAGGACCGGCCCCTAACGCTGTTGCGCTGCCCCGATGGGCGTCATCACCAATGTTTCATCCAGCGCCATGCCTCGAAAAATATGGACGAAGACATTGAAGTCTTCACGCTCAAGGGCAAAGCCGCCGGTCCGCACATGAAGATCAGCTCCGCCGACGGCCTCACAGCGCTCGTGCAGCTTGGAACCCTCGAGATTCATTGCTGGGCCGGCCGGCAGCCCAATCTA
>DASUEL010000298.1:0-3608 GCA_036275095.1 Bdellovibrionales bacterium | reverse complement strand
TCGTGCCCGGCTTTGAACAGCACCACGTGGCCCATCAATGGATGGCCGAGCGTGACGAGGTCGCCGAGCGCGTCCATCATTTTGTGGCGAACGAACTCGTCTGGGTAGCGGAGACCTTCGGCGTTCATGACACCCGCGTCGTTGAGCACGATGCAATTGTCGAGGCTTCCGCCGCGGGCCAAGCCTTTGGCCTGCATCGCCTCGACGTCTTTCATGAAGCCGAACGTGCGCGCTTTGGCGAGATTCGTTTCGAACGAGTGCGGGTTGACGTCAAGATCGAGCACCTGACGGCCAATCTGCGGGTGCGTGAAATCGATCGTGCACGTCACGCGCAGGCCGTTGTAAGGAACCACATAGGCGTGTTTTTCGTCGTCACCGAAATAGATCGGCTGGGTCACGAACATGTATTTGCGCGGCTGCTCTTGATCGACCAGGCCCACGTTCTTGAGAACATCCCAAAAGTGCCAGGCACTGCCGTCGCAAATCGGAATCTCGGGCCCGTCGAGCTCGACGACGAGGTTGTCGATGCGCAATACCGCGAGCGCCGAAAGACAGTGCTCGACGGTCGAAACTGAGAACTCCGGGCCCGCGAGCGTCGTCGCAAAACTCGTCGCACTGATGTTTTCGGCTCTGGCCGCCAGCGACGGGCGCCCCGGCAAATCAGATCTGACGAAGTGAACTCCCGTATCCGCGGGGGCCGGCCGAAAGGTCAGGGTTGCAGGCTGGCCTGTATGGAGACCGACCCCTTTGACTGCGACTGGTTTTTTGATCGTACGTTGCAGAAACATATGCGAATCCTTAAGAGCAAGTTCCGTTCCGCGAATGCCTGCCCTATAGCGTACTATATCCAATTGAAAAGACTAGCGATTTTTAACCCATTCCAAAGGCCTGAGTCCACTCGTTGTGGGGTTCGCGCATCAGCTGTGTAAAAAACGCAACGGCCGCGCTTCGAAAACGCGAGCTCGTGTGCATGCGCACGAATACGGTATTTGGTCCGTCTCAAGTTGATCCGGCGGCTCGGCCGATAAGGTGAATGTGAGCGCTCTTGCCTCGAAGGCCATTCGATTACTCATGAACGCAGTCGCCGTTCCCGTCTGCGCGCTTGCGCTCGTCTCCTGCGCCACCTCGGACGAGTCGGGTTATCCGCAGCACAATCAGAGGCACCCGTCCGGTGATTTGAGCGATTCGTTTTTTCCCGATACGGGCATGCCAACGGGCGGCGCCAACAATCACGAGTTCTTCTCGAAAAAATGCTCGCCGCGATCGAGCTCGAACCACTACTCGAAGACCGAGTATTTTTGCGACAACAAGTGAATGGCAAAAAAAATGCCGGCGTTCGGCCGGCATTTTTTGCGTTCAGATCACGAATGACCGAATCCCTAATAAATTCGAACTCGTTTAGAACACGTATTCAGCGCTAACAGACGCGCTGATCGTCAGCTCGCCCGGGATGAACTCGGTGGCGTCGGCTTTTTCGGCGAGGGCTTCGCCACGCACGACCGCTTCCGGAGAGTCGCTGCTGTGGTAGCTGACGTTCGATACCTTTTGTACCGAGCGGCCCACGCTGGCGGCGATCACATCGGCTTTTTCTTTGGCGTCAGCCATGGCCAACGCAAGCGCCTCGAGCTGCAGCTTTTTCTTTTCGCTGTGTGAAAAACGAATCAGGTCGAGCTGGTTCACGCCGGCGGCGCCCATTTCGTCGACGATGGAGCCAAGGTCAGCCAAGTTCGCGACGACCACTTTGAGCACGTGGCGAACACCGTAGCCGCGTAGTACGCGCTGGCCGTTCGGGCGAACGTCATAAAGCGGCGATACCGAGTAGCCGGCGGTCGAGAGCATTTTGTCGGTGAGGCGAAATTTCGTCTTCAAGGCGTCGACGGCGGCGTTGAAGATGCGGGCGTTGGCCTGCTGGGCCTCTTTCACCGTTTTAGCTTCGGTGTAGACGGCGCCTTCCACGACGGCCATGTTGGGTTCGTACTTCACTATTCCCGTTCCGGTAACGGTGATTTTGTCTTGGGCGTGGGCCTGGCCGGCAAGACCGGGAATCAGCGCAAGGCAGAGTGCGAGCGGGGCGAAAACTTTTGACGTGACCACGGCGTTCTCCTTTTGAGCGTTCGCTCAATTTCTGTTTTGGACGGACGCCGTAAAAATCGTCCTCAAGTGCGGCTCAAGTCAAATTTCAGGCTGTTAAGATTTGGCGAGAATTAGTGGCGAAACAAATCCGCGAAACTATTTGGCACCACCCGGTTTGGGACGGCAGTGCCAATTCTGAACTCTTTTGGCACCTCATCTGAACTGATCCAGCAGCTCAAATGAATTGAGCGTTCGTCCGAACGCTCAATTGATGTAGGGGCATTAAACGTCGAGCAGCTGTTGAGCCGTCTTCATTTTTGACGGAAGCGGTACGCCAATGTGCTCGTAGGCCGAGCGCGTGGCGACACGGCCGCGCGGGGTTTTCTGAATCAAACCCTCCTGCAATAAGTACGGCTCATAGACGTCTTCAATGGTGTCACGCTCCTCGTTCAGAGCCGCCGAGAGCGTTTCGGCGCCGACGGGGCCGCCGTCGAACTTCTCGCAGATCAGGGTCAGGATGCGGCGATCCATATCGTCGAGGCCGAGCTGGTCGACTTCGAGCTGGTTGAGCGCGTAGTTCGCCAAGTCGTGCGTGATCTTGCCATCGCCCTTCACCTCAGCGTAGTCGCGCACCCGTTTCAAGAGTCGGTTGGCGATACGCGGAGTCCCCCGCGAACGTTTCGCGATCTCTTCGGCGCCCGCGGGATCGAGCTTAACCTTCAGAAGTTTCGCGGAGCGCGTGATGACTTTCATGAGCGACGCCCGATCGTAAAACGAGAGCCGCTCGACGATGCCGAAACGGTCACGAAAAGGAGCATCGAGCAGGCCCGCGCGCGTGGTCGCGCCGATCAGTGTGAACGGCGCCAGCTGAAACTTCATGGAGCGCGCGCCCAAGCCGTCGCCGGTGACGATATCGAGCGCGAAGTCTTCCATTGCGCTGTAGAGGTACTCTTCGACCACTTTGCTCAGGCGATGAATTTCATCGATGAACAAAATCGAGCGCGGCTTCAATGACGTGAGAATCGCCGCGAGGTCGCCTTTCTTGTCGAGCGCGGGCCCTGAGGTCGTTTTGATTTCGACGCCGAGCGCGTGCGCCAGGATATCAGCCAGAGTGGTCTTGCCCAGCCCCGGGGGACCCGACAACAGCACGTGATCAAGCGGTTCGCCGCGCGCTTTCGCGGCTTGAACGAAAATGCTCAGCTTCTCTTTGATTTTGTCTTGTCCGGCGAAGTCCTCGAACGTATGCGGGCGAAGGCTCTTCTCCCAAGTCACTTCATTTTCATCAGCGGTCATGTCGACAATCCTGCTCATCGGCTTACGAATCCCTTCTACGTAGTTACCCGCTCATCCGTTAAGCGCACTCGCTTAAACGTTGCTGAGCGCGGCCAGTCCTCTCTTAATTCCATCTTCGACGCTTCCGATCTCGCCCATCTGCTCAATGGCTTTTTCGACGTCATTTACTCTGAAGCCCAGGTTTACGAGTGCCGAGACCACCTCTTGACGGGTTCCCATCACGCGCGGTTTGGACGTGCTTT
>DASUEL010000297.1:0-2377 GCA_036275095.1 Bdellovibrionales bacterium | reverse complement strand
GAGAAACGCGGCCGCTACTATGTCGGCGACCTGAAGATTCGCTCTTTTGGCGGGTCTTTTCAGGCTAAGAACGCACATCGCAACCCCGTTCGGCTGACCGAAGAGCTTTGCGAGGACGTTCAACACCAAATTGAGCGCTGGCGTAAGACTCGTTTTGAACACTGATTCGTACTGAGCAGGTGGGCTCCTCCGAAACGGCTCTCGGCACCTCCAGGCCGGGGCCGCGCCCTTGACCGCGGTCGCGGCCGAACCCCGCGACCGCACTCAAAAGAGCCATGGCAGTTGAAGGCATAAAAAAGGCTCTGTCATCGACAGAGCCTTTTTCTTTTTCGAATTACGATTTGGAATCCTCGCCTTCCGGCTTACGCTTTCAAAGTGAAAGCGAGCTTTCGGCGCGGGCGTTCGACTGCGTATTGATCGAAAATACGTAGCCGGTGCCGTAGATCGACTGGATGTAATCGGACTTCGGAGAAAGCTTCTTACGGAGCTTGCTCACATGCGTGTCGATGCTGCGGTCGGAGACGTGAATATCGTCGCCCCATACGGCCAAAAGGAGCTGTTCGCGGGTCAAGACCTGATCGAGGCGCTGAACGAAATAGAGCAGCAAGCGGAATTCGATCGGGGTCAAGCCGAGGTCGCGCTTTTGCCCGTTCTCAAGCAGGTACGCGCGTTGGAACGGAATGTTGACCTGGATATCGCCCTTTTGAATGATCTCGCTCGCCTCTTTCTTGCGCGAAATGCGGCGAAGTTTGGCCTCGACGCGGGCGCGGAGTTCGAGCGGGTCGAAAGGCTTTACGATATAGTCATCGGCGCCAAGCGAAAATCCCATGACTTTGTTCGGGAGACTGTCTTTGGCGGTCAAAAAGATAATCGGAATATCGCGCGTGCTCTCGTTGTTCTGAATCAAAGAGCAAAGCTGATAGCCGTCACCATCGGGCAGCATGACGTCCAGAAGGATCAAATCATACTGACCGTTTCGAATCAGTGACGTGGCTTCCGCGCAAGTTGAAGCGGCGACCAGATCGTAGGCCTGACCCAAACATGATGTAACGAGCTTTTGCGCTTCGGGACTATCTTCAACCAGTAGGATTCGGAACATTTTTGTTTCCCCTAAATAAACTGTTAAAGATTCATACGCCTTTTTACGACGTTCCGCAGTTTACTCAGGAGCCTTTTTTGGTCAAGCCTGAAGGGCTCCCAAATATATTAAATTCAGACACAATTCGACGCGCGCACCCGGCGCGGAATAGTCACTTTTTCGCTTTCGATTTCGCGTCTTTTGGGGGCATGAGCAGCGAGAGCGCCACGGATCCGAAAATGAGCGTGGCCATGAGGCTCAGCGTGATCGCGATCGGTACATGAAAATAGGAGGACCCCAGCATTTTAATGCCGATAAAAATGAGAATCGCCGAGACGCCGTAATGCAGGTAATGGAAAAACGGCATGATTCCCGAGAGCAAAAAGAAAAACGAGCGCAGGCCCAGAATCGCGAAAATATTCGATGTGAAAACGATGTACGGGTCGAGGCTGATGGCGAGTACCGCCGGAATGGAGTCGACGGCGAAGATCACGTCGGTGGTTTCAACCGCAATGAGGACGACGAACAGGGGCGTGACCCACCACTTACCTTCTTCATGGACGATGAATTTGCCTTCGCGGTAGTCCGGCGTCACGGGCACGACTTTGCGGAGCAGAATGAGCATGGGATTGTTCTCAGGGTGCACGTCTTCGTCGCTCTTAAACATCATCCGAATGCCGACGAAAACCAGGAAGCCGCCGAGTACATAGAGGAGCCAGTGAAACTTGTTGATAAGCGCAATGCCGGCGACGATGAAAATCGCGCGCATCACGACCGCGCCGATGATTCCCCAGAACAGTACGCGGTGCTGAAGCTTTTCGGGCACCTTGAAGTAGCTGAAGAGCATGAGGAACACGAAAAGATTGTCGACGCTGAGGGAGAGCTCGACGAGGTAGGCTGTCAAAAACGTCATGGCCGGCTCGCCGCCGCGGGAATAATAGACCCAAACGTTGAAAATGAGGCCGAGCGAAACCCAAAACAGGCTGAAAAGCGCGGCCTCTTTCAGTTTCATTTTATGGCTTTTGCGCTGGAATACCCCGAGATCCAGAACGAGCGCGACAACGACGAGGACAGCGAAACCAATCCAGTTTTCCACCTAGCAGGCCTCCATCAAATGGTACCTACACCAAACCTATCCTTTGGGTGGATGTCAAAATAGTTTTTCGAGCTCGCGGACTATCAATTCCGAAGAGATTGAAAGGTTTTGGCAATTCATTTCGGTCACTGGGGCGTTCGCGCAGTAGAAGTAGTTGTCTTTGCCCTGACGGCGTTTGGCTTCGGGAGCCAGGGATCGAATCA
>DASUEL010000296.1:0-5226 GCA_036275095.1 Bdellovibrionales bacterium | reverse complement strand
GGCGCCGTTCCGCACGAGCCCAGGCACTCCACCTTCGAAAACGTGTACTTGCCGTCTTTGGTAACCTCATCGAGGCCCACATGATGCTTTTCGAGCATACCACCCAAAAGCTCGCGGCCGCCCGCCATCGCGCACGAGATGTTGCAGCAGACTTGCACGTGGTATTTGCCCACGGGCTTTTTGTTGAACATCGTGTAGAACGTGGCGACCTCGGCGATGCGTGACGCCGGCAGGTCCATGACTTGCGATAGATGCTCGATCACGTCCTCGTTGATCCAGCCGTGCTCTTTTTGAGCGCGGTAGAGTGCTGGGATGATCGCCGACATTTTATCTTCGTAACGGGTCAGCTCTTTTTTGACGTACTCGACGCCTTCTTTCGACAGCTGAAACATTTAGCGCTCCAATTCACCGGCAATGATGTTGAGGCTTCCCAGAACCGAGATCACGTCGGCCACGGGGCCGCCGCGAATGAGATCAGGGAACGACTGGAAGATCGGGAAACACGGCCCCCGGCAGTGCAGACGGTACGGCTGCGGGCCGCCGTCGCTCACCAGGTAAAAGCCGAGCTCGCCGTTGGCGCCCTCGGTGGCGTCGTAAATTTCGCCCGCCGGCGGACGCAGGCCCTTCGCGACCAGCATGAAGTGGTTCATGAGGCCTTCGATGTTGCCGTACACGTCGCGCTTTTCAGGAAGCACGATGTTCTTGTCGCGAATCGTGTAGTCGCCGCCCGGTGGATTTTTCGCCACCTGCTCGACGATGCGAAGCGACTGCTTCATCTCTTCAAGCCGCACGAGGTAGCGGTCGTAGACGTCGCCCGTCGTGCCCACCGGCACGTCGAAGTCGAGATGCTCGTAGCCGTAATACGGCGAGATCTTGCGCAGATCGAGGCTGACGCCGGCGGCGCGCAGGCAAGGGCCGGTGTAGCCGAACTGAATGGCGTCTTCAGCGGAGATGCCGCCGACACCGCGGGTGCGCGAGATCCAGATTTTGTTTTCGGTGAGCAGGCCGTCGATTTTGTCGACCATGGCCCGCATGTGCTTGGTGGCCTCGAGCACGTCGTTGAACCAGCCCGGAGGCGCGTCATGGGACATGCCGCCCACGCGAGTCAAGGCGACCGTGAGACGTGCGCCGCAAAGTTTCTCGAAGAGCGAATACACGCGCTCGCGCTCGGTGAACAAAACGAAGAAGCTCGTGAGGGCTCCCAAGTCGACCGCATTGGCGCCGATGCACACGATGTGATCGATGAAGCGCGAAAGCTCCGACAAAATCACACGCATGGCCTGCGCCTTCGGCGGGAGCTCAACGCCGAGCATGCGCTCGACGGTTTTGCAGTAGCCGATGTTGTTGATGGGCGCCGAGCAGTAGTTCAGGCGGTCGGTGTACGGAATGACTTGGTTGTAAAAGTGCGTCTCGGCCATTTTCTCGAAGCAGCGATGGAGATACCCGATCTCGACTCCGGCGCGCGCGACGGTCTCGCCGTCGAGCTCGGCCATGATGCGAAGGGTTCCGTGGGTCGCCGGATGCGAGGGACCGATGTTCAATGGCACGAGATTTTTGTTCGGATCGCGCACATACGTTTCGTCGTCGTCGAAATGCAAAGGCATGGCCGAGCCGCAGTGCTGCTGCTTATCGGCTGGATAATCTTTGCGCAGCGGGTGGCCTACGAACTGATGGTGCGTGAGAATCTTGCGCAGGTACGGATGGCCGCGGAACTTGATGCCGAACATGTCGTAGGTTTCGCGCTCATGCCAGTTGGCGGTCTTCCACAAACCCACGGCTGAATCCACATCTTCACCTTCGCGAACGGCCGTCTTGATGCGAAGACGGGCGCCGTTGCGCGAAGAGAAGAGATGGTACACGACTTCAAAACGCTTTTCGCGCTCGGGATAGTCGGCGCCGCAGATGTCCATCAGAAAATCGAAGCGGCCGGTCTCTTTGAGATGGCGCAGTACGGGAATGACGTTTTCTTTTTTCGTCTCGAGAACGTGATCGCCCCAGCGCTCGGAGAACTTGAAATCCTGAGCCGAAAATTTCTGCGCGAGATCTTGTTTGAGGGTCTCAAGGCTGTTCATCATACGGGCTTAATCCATTCGGGTGGCTGCCAGCGGTCTTTCCACGGGCGCGGAGTGTGGTTCTCGATCATTTTCTGAATGGCCATCACACCGTCGAGCACGGCTTCGGGTGACGGCGGGCAGCCCGGCACGTACACGTCGACGGGGATGACTTTGTCGGCGCCTTGAAGGACGTGATAAGCGCGGTAGAACCCGCCCGAGCTGGCGCAGGCGCCCATCGAGAGCACGTACTTGGGCTCGAGCATTTGTGAATATATGTGCACCAAGATCGGCGCCATCTTCTCGTTGATGGTGCCCGCCACAATCAGCAAGTCGGCCTGTCTGGGAGAAAAGCGCACCACCTCGGCACCGAAGCGCGCGAGGTCGTATTTTGGTCCCATCACGGACATCAACTCGATGCCGCAACAGGCGGTTCCGTAGGGCAGCGGCCACAAGGCGTTCTTTCGGCCCCAGGCGATTAGGTCTTGGATTTTCGTCGTGAAAACGGACGACGCAAGCATGTCGTTGGTTTCTTGATCCGACACTCGTGCCGTCGCGCTGTGAGGTCCCGTTTGGGTCTCCATTCATACTCCAAAATGATGTGTGGATTCGTGGCACATTCTAAGACGACGCACTGGTGAATGCTACTAAAAACGTGATGAAAACCACTCGGAAATCAGATGCTAATGCCGCGCAAAAATTTAAGATTTATGCGTTTGAGTCTTCGCGCGAATCCTGCTTTATTGCCCCCCAAGCTGGCCGACCGCTTCGAGCGAAGGCCGGGACAGCCCGATGCTCGAAGGGACCGATTCGACGGAACCGATGAATCGCGAAACAACGGTTGAAAAAGACCGACGGTTGCAAAAGACCGACGGTTTAAAGAGACCACTCGCGAGACCCAAAGGAACTTCAGAATCGTTGGGCATGGGCTTGTTGGTCTTATTTAGACCGGTCAAGACGACCGGAGGGGGGCACATGATCAAGTTACTTCGTTCGAGCATTCTCGCGGCTGCCGTTCTCGGCATCACGGGAACCGCGGCCGCAAACAGCGACCTACTCGTGAAATTGAAGCCGAACGCATCCGAGCGGGTGCTGGCGCCGTTTTCAGCGAAGGCCGAGCGTATCGCCGATGAGTGGTACAAGCTTCCGGCCCGTGACCTGACCGATATCGAAATCGCGGCCCTCGAGGCCAGCCCGGCCGTGGCCTACGTTCAGCCGAACTACAAACTGAGCCTCATGCACGACTTCCGCGCCAAAGACCCGGCGGTCATCAAGCAGCTCGAAGCCATGAAAGCGAAGCAGCCCGGCTTGTTCCGCGCTTCCAGCGGCGATAACCCGCCCTACAGCACCGTGGGCGCGCAGTCGAACGGCTCCGACCCGATGTATGCCCAACAATGGGGCATGAAAGACATTGGCGTCTCCGGCACGATGCACTCAGCCAAAAACATCGTCGTCGCCGTGATCGACACGGGCGTCGATTACACCCACGAAGACTTGGCTCCCAACATGTGGATCAACCAGGGCGAGAACGGCAAAGACGCGCAGGGTCGAAGCAAGCGTGACAATGGCGTCGATGACGACGGCAACGGCTACGTCGACGACGTCGTCGGCTGGGACTTCGCCGCCAATGACAGCAAGCCGTACGATCTGACCGTCGGCAAGTGGTCGCTAGTGCTCACCGGCGGAAACCCGGGTCACGGCACCCACTGCGCCGGTAACGTCGGCGCCCGCGCGAACAACAAGCTCGGCATCATGGGTGTTGCAGGTGACGTTCAAATCATGGCCATTCGTTTCTTGAACGAGCGGGGCATGGGCGACACGGCCGGCGCCGTGCGCGCGATCCGTTACGCCGTCGACAACGGCGCCAAGATTCTCTCGAACTCTTGGGGGAGCGAAGGTGAGAACCCGGCTGACCAAACGAACAATGAAGCCTTGAAAGACGCCATCCGCTACGCCAACAGCAAAGGCGTGCTCTTCATCGCGGCCGCCGGTAACGGGCACATGGGTAAAGGCTACGACAACGACATCGACGAGCGCCCGGCGTACCCGGCGAGCTACGACATCGAAAACATCGTGAGTGTCGCCGCCATCGACAATCTCGACAAACTCGGCAAGTTCTCGAACTGGGGCAAAAAGAGAGTTCATATCGCCGCTCCCGGCGTGAACGTTTTCTCGACGGTACCGGGTAAAGAGAAGTACACGAACAAAGCCGTGCACTTGCTCTTTGGCATCATCTCGGCCACCTGGGACGGCACCTCCATGGCGACTCCGCACGTTGCGGGTGCGGCCGCACTCTACTGGGCGAAGAACCCCAACAAGAGTGTCGCGGAAGTGAAAGCCGCACTTCTGAGCTCGGCCAAGAAGACCGAGACTCTGAACGGCAAAGTCGTCTCCGACGGCAAGCTCCACGTGGGCTCGCTCCTCGGGCAGTAATTTGAGCTGACGGAGGAGAGCCTCGGCTCTCCTCCTGTCGAAGTTCCATTGTCAAAATCCTAGTCAGTTTCGTATCTTCTTCAAGAACCGCGGACGTGATCGGGTTCGGCGGCCCTTTCCGGTAAAATGCGCTTCATGCTGAAGATACTCATCGTTCTTGCTTCGCTTTCGGTCGCGACGGCCGATACGGCCAATGCTCAATATCGCGGCTCCGCGTACGATCCCGAACCGATGAGCTTCGACTCGCTCAAAACGACGATCGAGAGCAAGCGTCTAACCGCGCTCGAACAGGTCCTGGCGGCGTTGACTCCGGAGTACCGCTCCGAGTTCGTGCTCATGTATTCGAGCCGAAGCGTGCAGGATGCGAGCTTTCAAAACCCGCGCGTGATTTTTTTCGGAAGCGACGCGAGCTTCATCACCGCGTTCAACGGTGATCCCATGCAGCGGGGGTACGACCGGCTCGAAATCATTCAGTTTCGAAAAAGCCAGCGCCGCTTCGAATTTCGCGAAATCGTATTCCGAAAGGGGCAGGCGCCTGAGATTTCAAGACCGAATCCGCCGAAATGCCTCATCTGCCATCAAAGTCCCGCGCGCATGGACGTCGATCCGCGCCCCAACTGGGAACCCTACAATCGCTGGCCCGGCGCTTACGAAAAACTGTACAGACTCGCGAATTATGAAAAAGACGCGATTCAGGCTATGCCCGCCTCCGTCAATCACTTGAAGCCCGTTCTTTTGAGCA
>DASUEL010000295.1:0-2596 GCA_036275095.1 Bdellovibrionales bacterium | reverse complement strand
AGCCCGAATACGACCGAATTTCTCATCACGCCCCCCTCATGAATTTACCACGGGCGGGGGGCGCTCCACAGCCGTACTTTCGTCCTAATTCAAAGCCGGGCTTGCCTTGAGGATTCGACGAAAGTCGAGTTGGAGAACCAGCTCACTTCGTCGGCGCCATGAGAGAAGAGTTCAGCGACATGCCGCCGCTCATAAACTACTACGCCGATTGCGACGCCCTGAGTGCGAAGAGTCTCGAAGCGCTCCGGCTCTCGAGCTCACGAACACATCACTCTCGCGGGCTGTAGCAGGTCAGGTTGTAGCTCTTGGGCCACGGGCGGCCGTCGAGAGAAATGTCGGCGTTGGCCCAGCGGATGAACTTCGTGCCGTTGGGGCCCGTCACTCGCGCATGGTGAGAGAACTGGTTCTCATCTATGTAGAGCATCGGATAAAGATTTTCGCGCGAATTAAACCGAGTGCGCGTGTTCCATTCCCTATAGATGTTGTCGAAGACCAGACGCTGAACGCCGTCTTTGGTGCGCAGCTCGACATTGTAGCCGCCGGCACGCGGACGGCGCCACATGAGAACGTAAACGCCCTCGGCCCTGACGCCGCGGGGCTCGCACGCGTAATCGGCTTGGTAACGCAGCGCCAGGCCCATCGCGGTCGGGGCATTGGCTTGAGCGCCTAAAGACATGAACAAGACGAACAAGGCGGATAAGAGTCGCATGGCATCTCCCGGTAAATGTGCGCGAAACATACCTGAAGCCACGCGGGGCCCGCAACTCGGGTGCGAGCCCGCTATATCTTTTACCGGGCTCGGAAGGCGGTCCTCGTCCCACAATAGACGCGAGAACTTTGTTTTCAGAGCCCGCATTCGGCGGTTACCATCATCTCATGAAGCACCTATTTATAGTGATTCTGACGCTATTGGCTTCGGCGGCCCCCGCCGATGAAATCGGGTTCGACGATTGCGGACCCATTTACGGCTATAAGATCGGTGAGCTCGAAAAGACTGAATACAGGCTGCGAATATGCGAGCTTTGCTGCCAGTCGGGCCGGCCCTATACGATAGCGGAAGTGAACTGGCTCGACGCGAAAACGAAAAAGCCCAAGACGCTCGAGCTCGACGGCGGCATCGGCGCCTCCATGTCGTCGCACCGGGTGTTTTTCGAAAACGGCGTGTTGGCTTATCAGAACGAGCACATTCACGAGCTGTTCCGCTGGAACCCGTCGCGCGGCCGTTTCGAGCGGCGAAAGATCGCGTTTCCAAAGCGAACTAAAGCCGAGCAAAAAAAACGCGACCAGCTCTGGGAGAAGTTCGTGAAAGCGAGCGATGACGACAACTGGGCCGCGTTCGACAAGCTCCGAAAAGAGAATTCCGAATATTTCACCGAAAACATGGGCGATCTGGTCGCCATGGTCGCGCGCGATGCCTACGCCCAGGGCGGGATTCTCGACCGCCTTTTGGACGAAAAGATTCCGCTCGACATTTATGATTTTCAGCTGCGCACGCCGCTCTTCAATCTCGTGGAATTCATCCGTCCGCTCGAGCCCGAACAGGTGAAGCTGGCGCTCGCGCGCGTCGATCGCATGCTCGCTATGGGCGCGCGGCTCGACATCGTTGACGGCGATTTCGAATCGCCGCTCGACAAAGTCCTTCGGGATCACGGCGACGACGAGTACGGCCTGAAAGTCATCGAAGAGCTCAAAAAACGGGGCGCGCGCGCTCAATCCACTCTTCTCAAAGACGGCGCGCGGCCGAGAACTCCGCTGCAGACGTTCAATCCGCGGTTCGCGAAAATCATTTCAGACGAGGCCGCCGCGAAGTAGGCCGATTTGTGTCGCAATCTCAAGAATTCATGAATTGATCTGGTTTAGCCGAGCGATTATCTCTCGATCCGGCGGCATGGCCGCCATTCGAGGGAGGCATCGTGAAAGGTGTAATTTGTCTATTGGCCGCGGCCACGGCGATCTGTTTGAGCAGCCCCGCATCGGCGGCCCAAGTGACGTGCGCGGTTGAAAACCCATGCGGCTGGCTCAGTGACGATGGTACGGGTGGCGCCGCTTTAGGCTTTTGCGTGAATAAGGTTACCGGAGACGAGACGCGTATTCGCGTCGCCAGAACTGACGGGCGAGGCGCCGAGCTTCCGCCGATCGAGCTTGCGACCAAACGCCTGACGGCCACCGACGTTCAGGCCATTAGCGCCGACGGAAAGACGAAGCTGGGCGGCCATCAAGGCCGGGTCGGCTCTCTCACCGTCGAAAAGTTCGGATTTTTCGTCTATTGCCGCTGGTAGTCCGGCGCCCTAAGCTCTCAATCCATCAACATTTGAAACAAGAAAACGTCGAGCGCGCCGATTTCTCGGCGCGCCGGTTTTGATATTAAGGGCAGGATACTGAATCGCGCCGCATGTCTCTTACCAAACCACCGACTGGATAAGCCTCGACGGTCACACGCAGCACAGTGCCAGCAGCAACCCTCGGACATACATCCGTTCTCGCGTACGAAAGCGCATCGACGAACAGATTTTGCAGTGCCGTGGGGTAATTATTTGAGTCCGTATCTCGAGTCGCGACCGAGACACTGAACGTCAATGTCGTCATGTCGTCGGTG
>DASUEL010000294.1:0-7007 GCA_036275095.1 Bdellovibrionales bacterium | reverse complement strand
CATGATGCGCAATCTTCAAATCGAGCGGCTGACTCTCGCGGCCCAGAGCCTCGGCATCGCGCGCCGATGCATCGAGATCATGACCAAATATTCGCGCGATCGAAAGTCGTTCGGCCAGCCGCTGCACCAGTTCGGACAGATTCAGCGGCACATCGCCGAAAGCTACGCTGAGTACATGGCCGCCCGCTCGTACGTTTACGACGTCGCAAGACGGCTCGATCTCAGCCAAGAGGGCGAGCGGCTCGACTCCGACGGCGTAAAGCTTTTCGCTTCCGGCATGGGTAAACGGGTCGCTGACCGCGCCATTCAGGTCTTAGGCGGCTACGGCTACGTCGGCGAGTACGTCGTCGAGCGGCTCTGGCGCGACGCTAAGCTGATCGAGATCGGCGGCGGCACGGTCGAAGCTCACCACAAAAACATGACCCGCGAGCTCACGCGCTAAACGGCTATGGGCTTTTACTCCGAAAAAATCTTTCCGTTTTTGTGCGATCGCTCGATGAAAATGAAGATTTTCAACGCGTATCGCGCCGAAGTCTTGAAAACGTCCCGCGGCCGCATTCTCGAAATCGGTTTCGGAACCGGCGTGAATCTTCGCTATTACCCGACCTCGATCAAGAAAATCACGGTCATCGAGCCTAATCCCGGAATGACCGCATACGCGCGAGAAAACTCGAAGCGTGCCCCGATTGAGGTCGAGAGAATCGCGGGCGTTGCAGAAAACATCCCGATTTCCCATGACTCGTTTGACACCGTCGTGAGTACGCTCACCCTGTGTTCGGTAAAAGATCCCGCGCAAGCGGCTTCCGAAATTTTTCGCGTCTTGAAGCCCGGGGGGCGGTTTCTGTTTTTCGAGCACGGCTTGGCCGACAAGCCTTCGATTCAGGCGTGGCAGCACCGGCTTAATGCCTTCAATAAGGTGGTCGCCGATGGCTGCAATATCAACCGCGATATGCGCGGGCTACTTGAGAGCGCGGGCTTCAGGTTCGAGAGTTTCGAGAACTTCTATCTGCCGAAGGGTCCGAAGACCCACGGCTTCATGTACAAGGGCATCGCGGTCAAGCCGTGACGCTCATTTGCGGCCGAATTGATAATAACGGTTGTTCTGATCCTGTGCGCCCTCGCGCTCGTACCAGTAAATGCGGGGAGAGCGGCCGCCCGAGCGGTCGCCCATGATCTCGAGCTCCGCCGTCGATACGAGAATCAGACCGTAATTTACGCCGCGGCCTTTCGGGTAATTGAGGTACCACTTCGTGATGTCGAAATAAAGCGAGCCGTCGGGGTCGGCCGCGGGCGCTGCCGTCGCTTGTGGCTGCGTGGATTGGTTTTGGCTCGCGCTCGACACGGCCGGTTTCGTCGAGGTCGGGGAGACGCAGCCTGCGAGGTCGAAATCGCCGCCGGGCGTATTCCATTTTCTCCGCGGGAACGCCCGCTCCCAGGTTGCGAGAAGCATCCACTTGTCGGTGATCGGGCAAATCTTGAACGCATTGAGAGCGGAGTCCGTATCGGCTGGTATCGTCAGGCTCAGCTCTAGCGTCACCTTTCCGCCGTTCGCGGTGTTGATGGTGCCGACGTGCGAGTTGAGGCTCGAGTACATGATCAAGAGCCGGCGGCTCGGTCCGACGCGATAGTGTTGCTGATCGAACGTGGTATCGTCGGCTCCCTCTTTGATGTCGCTCGAGATGAGCTTGATCACGTCGGAGACGCGCATTTCTTCATTGAGCGGCGCCTCTTGGCTGAGCTTGGGTGACCCGCATCCTGCGAGGCTGAGAGCGGTCAAAATCGAGAAAACGTGCTTCATAGACATGCTCCTAGAACAGAACTGAAAGCTGAGCGCCGACGCTTCCTTGGCCGGTGCCTTTGCCCATTATATTTCCGAGAGTGGTAAAGTCAGCACCTTTGGTGGAGCTGACGACATAGCGGCCAAATACGCGAAAACCCAGGTTTCCTTGCTCGAAACCGATGTCAGGCCCCGCGCCGACGATTTGGTAGCGTCCCGTATCGTCCTCGAAATTCGGGCCGCTCAGGCGATAGTTGTCGGCCAAAAGAATCTCACCGTAGCCGCCGACCGTGAAGTCGCCGAGCCTTGCTCCGGCCTTCACGTTGGCGTTCACGACCGACCCGTAGTGATGGGTGTATGTGACCGTGCCGAGCTTCTGCGTGGAAGTGCCCGGTGTCGTCACGCCGATGATGTTCTCGACGTAGAAATTTTTGAGATCGCGGCGAATCGAAATACCGGTCGAAAAAACGTCGCGCCCATAGGGCGAGTTCTTGAGCTCTTCGGCCGAAAGCGTGTTGAGCGAGAGCGACGCCCAAGTGCCGATGTCGAAACCGCGCACGGACCAGAGCCGCATACGAAACGAAAGTCCGAGAGGGCCGAGCTGCGACTCCTCTTTGAACCGCAGAACAGAAGCCTCGATACCGATGCCGATCGGGACGCGTTCGGTGCCGAACGGGTACAGCAAGCTTTGCACCGAGTGCATGCTCTCGACGGGATTGGCCTCGCTTTCGGCGCTTTGATTGAAGCGCTGGTACGTGTAGCCGAACACCGACGGGCGCTTTACCTTCGCGTTGTCAGGTATAGGGTAAATGTCGCTTGCGACCGAAGCCGAGCGAAACGACGCGGCTTCGGCGTCGGCTTCGACCGCGTAGCCGGAGCTTCCGCCCGCGGCGCGCAGATAGTTCGAGCGGCCTTCGGGAATGTGTTTTGCCGCCGCGGTCTTCACGCGATCGTGAGTCGCGCCGGGTGAAGTGATCGCCAGCGTGATTTGCGCGACCTTGTTTTCGTCTTCACGTACCGAAGCGGGGAGCGCGCGGTGGAGGCCTTCGTGAATGTGAAGCGCGATCAGCTGGTCTTCTGAAAGCTTCGAGGCCGCTGGAAAGAATCTTGTGGGCGCGTGCGGCTCGGGTAGCGTGCGCGCGAAGACGAGACCCGTGAAGTTCGTATGAAACGAGCCTTGATCCTCGGTGAGACTGGCTTCGACATCCCGTTTGGCCATGAAAAGCTGCGCTTTTTCGACTTCAGGAATAAGCGTGCCCAAACCGCTCACGCCCTGAACGTTGAGCCTTTTGAGGTGCTCGACCGCGGCTTTACGGCTGTCGGCGATCGGGCCCGCGGTCAGCTCGGTGAAACCTTCGAGATCGGCTCCGTCGTCGCCGTTTCCGACTTTCGTGGTCGCGGCGAGTGCGGGTTGTGCTGCGAGCAATGCCGCGGCCAGCAGCGTGAGAGTAAAATTAGTTTTCATGGCGCTCCCCTTCTGTGAGGCGAAACAAAGCAACTTCTAATTGATAGACTTCGGTTTTCTTTCCGTTACGGTATTTTTCGGCCAGCTGTTCCTGAAACTCCGCGATGTCCTTTCGGATGGAGTCGATGTGTTTGGGATCAAGCGCGATCCCGATTCCCGTGATGTCTCGCTCGTTCATTTTCTGAAAGTCGAGCGCGTCGGCGGCTTTTTGCAGCATCGTTTTGTGATACGCGCGAATGGCCTCGGAGGGAATGCCCGGCGCCGCCAGCACGTAGTCGGGGTCGACCTTCTTCTTGCCGTTCACGTCTTTCACGAGGCCGACCCGCTCGAGCCGGTCGAGCGCCGCTTGCGCGTGGTTCACGGTGATGCCCAGGCGCTTGGCGATCTGCGGAGTCTTCCACGCGAAGCCGGCGGTTTCGCTCAAATTCAAGATCGCGAAGCAGGCCCAGTCCGAAACGAGGTGAAAGATCTCGGCCGTGAGCTCCTCTTTGGCTTTGGGCGCGCCCGCCGCAGGAATGAGCTCGAGACCGTCGCCTTGTTCGAGCTGCGCGAGGTAGAGAAGATGCTTGCTTTCGGTTTGGCTCAGCGAAAGGCTCTTCGCCACCCGCACGGCCGATTTGAGGCTGAGCTTTCGTTTGCCCCGCAGGAGCTCCGAAAGCTCACCAGGGCTCAGGCCGATGTGGCGGGCGAACGCGCGCATGGAGTAGCGCGGGTTGATTTTCTGGCGTCGTGCCAGCTCTTCAGTCAGAAATTTTCGGGGTGAGTTCGTCTTCAGTAACATGGCCTCATCATGCTTTGTGAGACCCCAGATGTACCAGATATTTTGGAACAATGTGTTCCAAGTATGGAACACCTGTAAGGTTTTTAGGAACACAGGTCCTGGAACAGTTAGGCTGTGGCGTTTTTTACACGACGTTGGTATAATCGGACGCTGAGATCGGGGGGTATATGGAGGTATTTTGTGAAGTTCGTATCTCGACCGTTTGCCCTCGGTCTTTCATTTGTCGTGGCCGCTCTGGCCTCAACCTCTCAAGCCGCCTCGTTAAAGTGCTCGCTTGAAGCCTATCATTCAAAAAGCGCTCAAAGCCTGACGAGCTCGTTCTTGCTGAAAGACGTGCAGCCGATTCAGGAAGGGAAAACTCTAAAGATCATCCAGCACCTCGTTTATGCGGCTGATGAGTCACTGCTCATCGAAGCGAGCCTCGTGCCCGAAACCGGCGATTTTTCGGCTGGTGTTCGCGAATACGGGAAGAAAGGCTCTACGTTCTGGTTTCCGTACGGCGTCGGTAACGGCTCGTTTCAGGGAAAACTGGCTCCTGGCAAACAGAAGATCATGGTGACGGTGCCGCTGAAAGGTACGATCGCGGATGGGTATCTGGCCGAACGCGAGGATCACGCCCTGGTCGAGTACTCGGGTATGATGCTCACGTGCGATGTCGACGTCCCGGCTCCGAAAGATCAGAAAAAGAAGTAGTCCTGACTCAACCAATGCCATAGCGCGCGCTGCCGCCCGACCGCCTGAGGTCGGGCCCGACGGCGCCTGCCTTGTGATTCCTGCGAGCCGCCTCTTAAAATAGGAAATTCATAGGAGGCATTCATGGCCAATAAACAAGAATGGCAAGCCTGGGTTTGGATCAAATGGAAGCCCGGCACTTCATCTACGGCTTGGGAAAGCTGGAAGAACAATACCAGCATCAAAGCGGCTTGGTCGACGCTCGGCGAGTGGGACTGCGTGCTTGCCCTGAACGTCTCGACGCCCGAAGAGCTCGAAACGTTCGTGTGGAAAACGATTCGCGGCAATCAGTGGGTCGAGTCGACCTCAACGTCTTGGGCGAAGCAGTGGTGGTGAGATCAGCGGCGTGAGCTGCTGAGCCAGGAGTTTCTGGCCGTATGAGGTCAGGTGAACGAAATCCCACCAAATCAGCCCTTTGTCCCTGACATCGGGCTCGACCATGTAGTCATTCAGGCGCCCGACCCGGGCGCCTCGAGTTTTCGCCTCACTCTCAATCACTTTGTAGGCCTCCAGTAAGTAGGTGCCTTTCGGCCTTTCGAACGAGGTCGGCTCGAGCGCGAGTATCGATTCGACTCCGGCCTTTTCGTTGTAATCGAGAAACGACCGCAATGATTCGGGAAACGTTTCAACATGCGCATCGTTCACGCCGAGCACGAAAATCATGGCGCGCGGACGCAGGCTCGTGAACCGGGACTTGTAGCGCTCGAAGAGCTCGCCGGTGTTTCCGCCGTTGATGGACAAATTGTACAGCTCGAGGCCTTTGATGCTCTTCGAAAGCTCGCGGTAGACGTGCGCCATCACGGTCTCATCGGGCGCGGCGGCGCCGGCGCCCGCGAGCTGTGACGTCCCGACGAACACCACGCGTACCGGAGAGGTGCCGCGCTCGGGCTGGCCGATGAGCGCTTGAACCTTCTCCTCAGTGAGGAGCTTGCAGGCGCCTTCGCGGCAGACGAGGATGCGCTCGAAAATGTTTCCGAACGGGTACCCTCGCATCATCAGGCGCTCGCGATTGGCGACCGGATACATATAAATCGAAGCCCAAAAATCGGCGGCATCGCGCCTAAGAGCTTCGGGTTTTTGGACGAAGAGCGGGTCGGCGGGCTTGAGTGGGGCCGCGCGAGGATCGACTTGCAAGTGAGACCAATAGAAAAAATCGAAGGCGAGCAGCAGCGTGCCGGTTAAAAGCACCACCCCGAGCAGCGCCGAGCAGCCGAAGAATGCGCGCGTGACGGTCCCGCGAATTTTCGCAACTTCAAAGTAGAGAGCGGAGATCACGCCGAAAAAAAGTACCAGTGAGAGCAGCACTTTCCACCAGCCGCGGGAGTTGCGAAACGACTCTTCGAAAAGCTCGCCCGTTTGAGTTTTCAATGTCACGCGGGTGATCGTCACGGGCTCGAGCCAGCTACGCAGGCCGAATCCGCCCTTTTGAAGCGAGATCTCGGGAAGCTCGCCGAAGCCCCGCCCGTCCAGCCAGGCCTTCGCGCCGTTTTCGTCGAACTTGATCGTCAGCTCGTGAGGGCCCGGCTCGACCGTCTCGAGATCCGTGCGCCGGGTCTGCACGAATTCGCCGTCGGTTTTGGCCCGAAAGAATAGAGAGGGTAGGGACGAGTTGGCGCTGACTCGTAAACCTGAAAAACTCTCCGGCTCCCGGTTGAACAAGATCGCCAAAGCGGCGCGCTCGGAAAGCCTGAAATTCACGGTGGCTTCGGCGAGCGTCAGCGGCTTCGAGAATTGTAGCTCGTTGTAGCCGAACCACGTTCCGAGGTTCAGCGCGTTTCCGGCGAGGGCCGCTCGTGTGGTGAGAAAGCTGTTGCTGCCCATCACGAGCATTTGCATGTCGCGTTTTCGGCTGCGCCAGCTGTCGTTTTCGAGCAAGGTGTTGTGTGAATAAAGAAAGAGCTCCGTGAAAACAGCCGCCGCCGACAAGATCAGAGCCAGCAATACGGCGGATTTGCGCATCGTCATTCCGTCAGGTTTCGGCCTGCGGAGCGCGCAGTGACCCAATCATCGTTTTTTTGGGCTGGTTTGTGCCCGGGCGGCGCGGGCTCGACTCTCGTTTCGGCTCGCTCTTCAGGAGCTTGGATTTCGAAGGGCGAGCCGGGGCCTTTTTCGATTTGGCCTTCGCGGCGACGCTTGAGGCCGCGAGGCTTAAGACAATGAGCGCCAGGAGCGGGAGTCTCATTCAAATAGACTAGCGCACTCGAGCGCCACACTGGACCAAAATCCTCGGCCCTGGACTCCTGACCTGGCCG
>DASUEL010000293.1:0-10281 GCA_036275095.1 Bdellovibrionales bacterium | reverse complement strand
AGTAAAATGCAAGTCAAAGTTCTCACCGAGCATTACGACAAAGACGAATACATCGGCATCAAAGGCTACCAAAAACACGGCGGCTACGAGGTCATCAAAAAGGCCTTGAAGATGAAGCCTGAAGAGATTGTGCAGCTGGTGAAAGAGTCGGGTCTCCGCGGTCGCGGCGGCGCGGGCTTTCCGACGGGCATGAAGTGGAGCTTTCTGCCGAAAAACAACGAGCCTCGCTACCTGCTCTGCAACGCCGACGAAGGCGAGCCGGGCACGTACAAAGACCGCCTCATGATGGAGCGCGCGCCTCACCAGCTCATCGAGGGCATGGTAATCGCGGCCCACGCGGTTCAGTCGAACAAATCATACATCTACGTTCGCGGTGAATACGTTTACCCGATCAAAGTCGTCGAGAAGGCGATTCAAGAGGCTTACGACGCGGGCTTCTTGGGCAAAAACATTCTCGGCACCGGCTTCAATCACGATATGGATATTTACCGTGGTGCCGGCGCCTACATCTGCGGCGAAGAGACGGGGATGATCTCGTCGCTTGAAGGCCTCAAAGGCCAGCCGAAGCTGAAACCGCCGTTTCCGGCCGTTAAAGGTTATCTGCGCAAGCCTACAGTCGTGAACAACGTCGAAACGCTGGCGTGCGTGACCTACATCGTGAAAGACGGCCCGCAGGTTTTCCGCAAGTACGGAACCGAAAAGTCTCCCGGAACGAAACTGTTCTCAATCAGCGGCGATGTGCAAAAGCCCGGCAACTATGAGGTCGCACTCGGCATGCCGTTGATGGACATGATTCAAATGGCGGGAGGCTTGAAGGCGGGCCGTAAATTGAAAGCCGTCATCCCGGGCGGCTCCTCCGCTCCGGTCATCACCGCCGAAGAGGCTCAACGCGCGAAGATGGATTTTGATTCTCTGGCAGCGATGGGTACGATGCTCGGCTCGGGTGCCGACATCATTATCGACGACAGCCACTGCATGGTCGATTTGCTCTCGGTGATCATGAGCTTCTACCATCATGAGTCGTGCGGCCAATGCACGCCCTGCCGTGAAGGCACGGGCTGGCTGGACAAGGTCGTGCGCAACATCGTCGGCGGAACGGGCCGCCCCCAAGACGTCGATCTCATCGAGACGGTCGCGAAGAACATGATGGGCCGTACGATCTGCGCTTTGTCGGATGCGGCCGCGATGCCCGCGATCAGCTTCGTGACGAAGTTCCGCGACGAGTTCGACTATTTCGTTCGTGAAAAGAAATCGAAAGTTAAAGGCGATTACAAGATTCGAGGATTAGAGCATGCCCAAGTGCACCATTAACGGCAAAGAGGTCGAAGTTCGCGACGGCGCGACGATCATGGAAGCCTTCCATCAGCTGAAAGAAGAGATTGCCTACTACTGCTGGCATCCGGGCCTGAGTGTCGCCGGCGTTTGCCGCATGTGCATGGTCGAAGTCGAGGGGCAGCCCAAGCTTCAGATCGCCTGCAACACGCCCGTCGTCGAAGGCATGAAGGTCAGCAACCAAACCGACAAAGTGAAAGAGTCGGTCAAGTGGACGCTCGATTTTCACCTGATCAACCATCCGCTCGATTGCCCCATCTGCGACCAGGCCGGCGAATGCGGCCTGCAAGAGTTTTACATGGCGTACGGCAAGTACGACCCTGAGATGGCGCAGCCGAAAGTAAAAAAACACAAGGCCGTCGATCTCGGCCCCACGGTCGTGCTCGATACCGAGCGCTGCATTTTGTGCTCGCGTTGCGTTCGTTTCACCGACGAGGTCACCAAGACGAGCGAGCTCGGCATTTTCAACCGCGGCGATCACTCCGAGATCGGCACGTTCGAAAACAAGCCGCTCGATAACAAATACTCGGTCAACGTCGTCGACATCTGCCCTGTGGGCGCTTTGACTTCGCGTGATTTTCGCTTCAAACAGCGCGTGTGGTATCTCAAAGACTTTCAAACGCTCTGCAACGGCTGCGCCACCGGTTGCAGCGTGAAGATCTCGTACAATCAGACGGGCCTGTTCCGCGTGAAGCCCGTTTACAACGAAAAAGTGAACGGCCACTGGATGTGCGACGAAGGCCGCGACATCTACAAGTACGTGAACCTCGAAGTACGCCTGAAGCATGCCCGTTCCAATAGCGGCGGCAAAGTCAGCGAAGTCGCTCCGCGCACGGCGGTTCAGCAGATCGGCGAACAGCTCAAAGCGACGGTCGCGAAGCACGGCCCCGACTCGGTCGGTCTCGTGCTGACCGCGCAGTACTCGAACGAAGAGTATGAAGCGCTCATCAGCTATTTCACCAAAGATCTGAAGTCGAAAAAAATCTACTTCTGGAAGAACAACCCCGAGACGTTCGACGAGTTCGACGGGCTTCTCCTTCGCGGCGACAAAAACCCGAACACCAAGGGTCTTTTGCAAGCCATGCAAAACGCCGGCGTGAAGGGCGAGCTGAAAGACCTCGAAGGCCAGCTGAGCTCGCTCAAGATGCTCGTCGTGGCCGGTCCCGAAAACCAAGCCGTGTTCCCCGATCTCGCGGTGCAAGCCACGAAGTTCGCGAAGGTTCCGTCGCTCGTGTGGCTCACGCCGGGCCGCAACCCGAACTACGATCTCGCCCAATGGCAGGTACCCGTGAAGTCGTACACCGAAAAGAACGGCACGTTCGTGAACGCGAACGGATTGGCCCAGCGGTTTAGAAAAGGCGTCACGATCGTTCCCGATGCCTTGAGCCTCGAGGAGATCGTTGAAATGCTCTCCGTCAACCGCGTGGCCGCCCAACAACAGATGGAGGCGCGAGTATGAGCGTCGTACGTAGACCGAGCGCCGCCGCGAACTGGTATCTCCCCGGTATTTTAGGGGGGCTCTGGATCACGCTGAAAACGCTGTTCAAGAACCTCTTCAATCGCGACAAGATGCCGACCTTGAATTATCCCGAAGAGAAGTACGAGTATTCGCCGCGCTACAAGGGCACCCACGTGCTCACGGTGAAGAAAGACGGCTCGATACGCTGCACGGCTTGCATGTTGTGTGCGACGAACTGCCCCGCCCAATGCATCACGATCATCGCGAGTGAGCATCAAGACAAAAACGTCGAGAAGTTCCCGATCGCCTACGAGATCGACATGCTCCGCTGCGTGTTCTGCGGCTTCTGCGAAGAGGCGTGCCCGGTGGACGCGATCCGCATGGGCCCCGAGTGGCAGATCCCGGGCCTCTCCGGCACGAATTTCGTGAAGGGCATCGACTATCTCGCGCACCGCCCGGCTCTCAAAGGCGGCGTTCAGTCGGTCCTCGACGATGACGAGCGCCACGATAAAGGAATCTGACCGAACAGGACTCAGGCCCCGGGGCCCCGGTTCCAGGGCTTAGAAAGACGAACGCCGGCTAAGATCAGCCGGCTTTTTTTTGGCGTGGTCTTATTCGCAGCGGCGGCGTTTGCAGTTTTCGACGGCCTTTTCGGCCGCTTGGGACGAGTTCGATGACGTGTTTTGGTACAGGAAGTTCTTCATCGGGTCGAGGCAGCTGACGTCGCCGCGTTTGCAGAATTCGACGGCTTTCGTCGCGGCACCGCTCGAGTTGTTGGACGTGTTTTGGTAGATCCAAGACTTCGCTGGATCGAGGCAAGCCTCGTCACCGCCGGCTGCGCAAAAGGCCGCGGCCAGCTCAGCTGAAGCACTCGAGTTACCGGACGTGTTCTGGTAAATCCAGGTTTTCGCCGAATTCAGGCAGGATTGAAGGTTTTGGGCTTGTGCAACGTGCGCGCACATAGTGAGCGCGATTGCCGCTATCAGATTTTTCATGTTCTTGCTCCTCTGTGATTCTCATTCTGGCTTAGCATGTATGGTTCCAGGCGGCCTTTGTCAGCCGGCGTTGCTGTTTCTAAACCCAGGAACTGAAGCCCGAGTCCCGAGTCCTGAGTCCCGGTCAGTCAATTTGCGCGCCGGCGCCTGCAATCGAGCCGCACGGGTTTGTCGGAGAGGCCATCGAGCACGAGCTTCGAATTATACGAGATCAAACCGTTTCTGGTTTTGCGGAAGATGCGGCCTGAAAGCGTACCGTCGAACGGCGTTTTTCCGTTGAGCGGAAACGGCCGAAACGTGCGCAGCGTGAAACGAGCATTCGTGTTTTCGGTCCAGGTCGCCCAGCGCTTGAGCGTTACATAATCACCTGTGGCCGGGTCCATACTTCTGATTAACGTGTCGACGGTGCGATAGCCGAGCGGCCGCGCATGCACTTCGACGGCGTATTTCGGCGTCGGGCGTTCGCCACTGAGACAAACGAGCAGGCGAGTATCCGTTTGGGCTGCGGCCGACAGAGTGAACATCAGTGCGGCCAGCTGTAAGGCGACGAACTTCATCGTGGGCTCCTATGGCAAAACTTGTTTGGGGCCAAAGGAGTAGCCGCGGCTGCGGCCGGAGTCAAGGCGCCCGGGTTTTTCGGGCGCTCACTGAAACTGGTGCAAGGTCGTCTTGAGCGCGACCGGGCCAGGCTCACGAAGCTGTAGACGCTGACGCTTGGATTTTCGAGCTCCTCGTAGGACAGGCTCGCATTGTAAAAGACTTTCAGGCCGATGGGCTCAAGACGGGCGGTTGGTGCTCGCGTGCATCGAATGAGCAAGCACGATGCCAGTGCGATAGTCTGAACCGTTTTCGTTGAGTCCCCTTTGATGTTTTGACGGCGGCCCGCCGGCACGGTAATCGAAGGCATGTCACGCGCGATACCTTTCGAGTTCGTACTCGAAGCTCTTGAGCCGCTGAAGCCGCATACGAAGCCCATGTTCGGCTGGACCGGCGTTTATTCCGGAAACACGATTCTGTTCATACTGGCTGACGGCGCCAGAGGCGGAGCGGATCGCGGGGTTTGGGTCGCGACGACCTCCGAGCATCATGAGTCGCTGAAGCAGGAGCTTCCGTCGATGCGCTCCCTCATCAAATTCGGTCCCGGGCCGACGGCATGGCAAGTGCTGCCGGCCGATGGCGAGGCGTTCGAAGACGAGGTTTTGCGGGCCTGTGAGCTCGTGCTTCGGGGCGACGCCCGCATCGGAAAGATTCCGAAATCGCGCCTTGCGCCCAAGCTTCGGAAGGTGAAGCGGGCGGCCCGACCAACGTCCAGTCGAGCCGGCCGATCTCCGCGAATCTCCAAGAAAAAATAGGCGCCAGCGCGGGCGCCACCACGCTATACTGAACGGCATCCACCGGAGGGATTCGTGGCGCTGTTTTCGAGCATCGGGAAGTCGATCGAAGGCCAGATCGAGCGGCACATCATCGTGCCGTGGCCGCTTGCCTACGGATGCTGCCGCATCGAGATCGAAAATACCATGAGCGCCACTTACGATTGGCAACGCCTAGGGGTCGGACGGCTCGTCGAGAAGCCCCACCAAGCCGATACGCTGATCGTATCAGGCTGGATCAACGAGGCACTCGCCGAGGAGATCAAGGCCGTCTACGCGCAGCTCGCGGCACCGCGCTCGGTGATAGCGGTCGGGGCGTGCATGCTATCAGGCTCGCCGTACGCGACCAGCCCCAAAAAAGCGCTGACAATCTCGGAGCTGATTCCAGTCGACGTGTTCGTTCCAGGCTGCCCGCCGAGGCCCGAGGCGATTCTCGAAGCATTCAACATGCTCAAGCAAATTCGTAACCCCATGAAGAATCAGGACAAGGTGATCTATGCGGCCCTCCGCGGACCCTCAGGAGCTTAAGACGACGACGCCCGAGACTCAATTTTGGGCTCGCTGGGACGAGCTCAAGTCCGCCGGCCTGTGCTGGCCGCTGGGCACGTTCGCCCTGAAAGACGGAGTGGGCCTTCAGCTGCATCTCGCGAAACAAAAGCGTGATCTTTTCATGTTCGTCGAAACAAAAACGCCTCAGGCTTTCATTGAGAAATTCGAGGAGCGGCTCCGTGCAAAGACTTGAGATTCATTCGCATGAGCACAAGATCAGCAGCCTCACCATAAATTGGGGCCTCGAGAGGCGTCCTCTCTGGGCGGTGATGGAATCACTCCCGCTCAATGCACTGATCAAGTGGGTCGACCGCTTCGCGCCGTTCGAAGCGGTCGCGAGCGAGTGGGCGGTCGTCGAAGCGATTGAGACCGGCCTTAAACTGCAAGTTCCCGGGCGCGTTCAAAGCTTGCGTGCGATTTATCTCGAGATTCAGCGCGTGTTATGGTCGTTCGACTATTTCGCCGGAATCTTCCGGGCCATCGAGGACACCGTCAGGCTTGAAGAAGCTTTGCGTTTGCGGGAGATGGTGTTCGAGATTCAAGAGACTCTCACCGGCAACCGCGTGCTGCCTCAGATTTTGCGGGTCGGCGGCATCGAGCGCGATTTGTCGTTAGGCGAAAGCAAGAAGCTGCGCACGACGATTCAGCAGCTTTCCGACACGTTTCGATTCTATTTCGGAGACGTGGCCGAGGATCCGCTCATTCTGCGCCGGCTGCGCGGAGTCCTGCCGATAACGAAAGAAAGGGCCGCGGCCATTTCGTTGCGCGGGCCGCTCGGGCATGCTTCGGGAATTCTCGAAGACGCGCGGGTGCGCGATCCGATCGGCATCTATTCCACTTATGGCATTCACTGTTACGACGGCCCGGCATTGGGCGACGCGCTTACTCGTTTCAAGTCGGTGCAGTTTCAGGTCAGTCAAAGCCTCAAGCTGCTCGCACTTTTTTTGGCCGCGATCCAAGATGGGGAGTGGCGGATCAAGGTGCCGGCCGACGCGAAGATTCCCAGTGGAGCGTGGCTGACCGTGGTCGAGGCCGGCCCCGGCCCAATGTACGCGCTCGTGCGCAACGGCGAGATCCGCCTGGCCGGTCACTCCACGCGCATGCGCGGCTCGATTCGTGAGCTGTTGCTCGGGCTCGACAGCGACGACTTCGAGCTGGGGCTCGCGAGCCTTTCGGTCGATTTCGCGCAGGCGGACATCACATGAGAGTTTTGCGCTCGATTCTCCAAACGTTACGGCGAAGATTCCGGCAAGCCCTCGACTTTCATTCGTGGACGGTCGAGTATCCCTTTGTCGTTCGGTCGCTGCCGGTCAAGTCGCACACGACGCTGAAAAACAATTTCCTCGAATGCACGGGCTGCTTAGCTTGTGAGCAGATCTGCCCCGTTCAAGCGATCCGCATCGAAGGGTACGAATACTCGCCGCAAATGCGCCGGCCGCAAACCTCGGGCGGGGTGCCTTTCGAGCGGGAGATCGAGAGCTTCAAAGTCGACTACAGCCGCTGCATTTTTTGCGGCATCTGTGTCGACACATGCGCGACCAAGTCTCTGGGCTTCACACGCGCGTTCGCGCGCCCCGAGGCCCAAGAGAAGTCGCTGGAGGTCAACCTCGTTCACGTGCCGCGCACGATGAGGCGCGGTCAGAACATGGAGCGGAGCCATGAAGGTTGATCTTCCGGCCTCCGACACTCTGAAGTCGCTTCGTGCCGAGATCGCAGCCCGTCTTGCTCCCAAAGTTCCCGAGAAACACGACTTCCGGATTCATCCGTCACTGAGTTTCGCGATCAACGAGGTTACCCGCGGCTTGGCGCGCCTGTTTCCTCACCGGCGCTCCATCTCGATGATTCAGGGCTGCGGGCCCTACTTTGATCCGCTGATGTCATACTTCTCGGCCGAAGGGTATTCCCTGCAAACACTTCCGTTTTCGTCCCTGCAATCTACGGATTGGATCGAGACGCTGAAGAAAGACACGCTTTTCGTTCTGCTTTCAGCCGATGACCCGTTGACTGGCCAGCTGTTCGAAACCGAGGCCATTCAAAACCTTCTCGAGCAAAAGAAGATTTTTTCGATCGTCGTCTCTCATGCGGTTCACGCATACCGGCCGCAGTGGCCGAGCGCGCCGTACAAAGTGCATGTTCTCTCGGGCGGTAGCCGATTCGCCTTGAGCGTGCTCGGTGAACGCGCGCTGAAAATTGAGGCGCTGCTTTTCGGGCCCGCCGACTGGGCCGCCGGTCTCGGCCAAGAGCTGGACTCGTTCTTTGAGGTCAAAACCGAGGATCGCGAGCTCGTGCTGCGGTTCGAGGCGTCGGGCTGGGGCGGCTCGACGCCGTTCTTCGCGCGCGAGGCGAAACGGGTTTACGATCGCGCCGCGATTTTTTGGGGCGATATGGACGGTGAGGCGATGATTCACGAGCTGGCGGCCGCACTGCAGATTCCGCTGCTCGTCCCGGGCCAAGAGAGCCAGCTCGAGACCGCCAGTCTCTGCCGCTGGAAGGGCCTCAAAACGCTCAACTGGCTAACGGAACAGGGCGTGGCGAGCGAAGTCTCCCGCGGGCTCGTGCTCATCTCCAAGAATCTTCTCTCGGACAAGCTGGGCGAGCAGATCGACAAGACCCGCGCTCACATACTCAAGCTTCAAAACGGCTGATGGTGGCCCGCCAGAATGGCGTCTGGGTACGCGGGTATTCTCGGCGGTCAAGCCCGAGCGGTCGCTAGAAAACGCGCGATCGAGTCTTCGACCCGGGTTTTGAATCGCTCCTTCGAAAATTTCGCCGCTTGTTGTTTCATGGCTTCGAGCGAGAACGTCTGGCTTCGGCTCTCGAAGTCGAGAATGGCCTGCTTCAAGCCTTCAACCGTTTGGGGCTTGTACAGAACGGCGGTCGCGGCGGTTTGCGTGTCGAGAATTCCGCCTTCACCGAAGGCGATAACCGGAAGTCCCGCGGCCGATGCCTCAATCGGCACGATTCCCAAATCTTCGATTCCCGGGTAAAGCAATGCCCGTGCCCGCTCGTAATGACCGTTGACCAGCTCATCGCTCGGCGTTTCGAGAAACTGAACCCACTTCGGATTGGCGAGCCGTTTGAGTTTTGCGAGCTCCGGCCCCTTGCCGAGCACGACGAGCTTGCGGCCGAGCTCGGCGCACGCGCGAACGGCGTGGTCGGCTTTTTTATATGGAACGAGAGCCGAGAAGAAGAGATAAAAATCCTCGGGTTTTCGCTCGAGGCGCCCGAAGCGCCCGATATCGGTAGGCGCGAAAAGCACCTCGGCTTCGCGTCCGTAGAACTTTCGAACCCGCTCTGCCACGAATGTCGAGTTCGCCGCAAAATGATCGACCCGGCCCGAGGTGGCGCGATCGTACGCTCTCAGCGCGTTCGCGATGGGGCGGAAAAACAACTTCGACGGAAGGCGTCCCACGAGCTCGGCGCCGAAATAGTCGTCGAAGCGGTCCCACACGTAACGCATGGGTGAATGAATGAAGCACCAATGAAGCGCACCATGTTTGCGCACTGACTTCGCGACGGCGTGTGAGGTCGATATGATGAGGTCGTAGCCTTTGATTCCCATGGTTTCGGCCGCCGCCGGAAAGAGTGGAAGATAATGACGGTACTTCGACTTCGCGGCCGGCATATGCTGCAAAAAGCTCGTGTGAATGGGCCGGTTCTCGATGACGGGCGGCACGCTACCTTTGACGTGAACGAGGGTATAGAGCGGAGCTTGCGGATAAAGCTCGCAGATGACCTCCAGGACTTTCTCGCCGCCCCGGTAACCGGTCAGCCAATCGTGAAGTAAAGCGACTTTGAGGCCGGTCATACGGGCCAAGTCTATCTTGCCGCGCCGTGATTTGGGAGGTAAAACAGGCCGTTGTGCTGAAAACTCACCATCGCTTTTTTCGCACCATTTTCCAGCTCGTCGACGCCGCCGTTGTCGGGCTGAGCTGGTATCTCGCGTACCAGGTGCGCTTCAACGTGCCGTCGACGCTTTGGCCGCCCGCGCAGGATGTCGTGCCGTTCAGCGAGTACGCGTTTCTGACGCTCGTTCTCATGGTGCTCTGGTTCGTGAGCCTGCAGATTTCGGGAGCGTACAAGAGCTGGCGCATGGAGAACATCGGGACTGAGATCTTTTCGATCGTCAAAGCCTCAATTCTCGCGTTTCTCTTTGTGATCGCCGGTACCTATTTCTTCGCCCGCGACGATTACTCTCGTATCGCGCTCGCGATGTTTTTGGTTTTCGTCATCGTCAACTTGAGCCTTTCGCGCGTGGGTTTGCGCTTCATTCTGCGGGCCATGCGCCGCCGGGGCTACAATCAGCGGCACGTGCTGCTTGTTGGCGATCCGGAGCTCTGCCTGGCGGTCCATAAGCGGCTGGTCGGGCGCTCCGAGCTCGGGCTCCAAGTTAAAGGCTGCGCGCTGGTGCAGCCGAAAGGCGACTATCCCATCCCGCGGCTCGGCTCCATCGCCGAGCTCGAGCAGATCGTTCAGAAACACCAGATCAACCACGTCATCATCTCGGTACGCAATGAAGACGCCGCTAAGATAGACGGCATGATTTCGGCCATCATCGACTTGAATTGCGAGATCC
>DASUEL010000292.1:0-2659 GCA_036275095.1 Bdellovibrionales bacterium | reverse complement strand
GGCCGCAATTACATCGTGAACAAAGGTGTGGTCGATCCGAGCGCATGGAACGACGACAACGGACACGGCTCGCATGTGGCGGGGACGATCGCCGCCGCCGACAACGCAATTGGCGCCGTCGGCGTCGCGCCTGACGCGCGTCTTTGGGCCGTCAAGGTTCTCAACCGGCGCGGCACGGGCTATCTTTCGGACATCGCCGATGGAATCGCCGAGTGCGTGCGCGCGGGGAGCGACGTCATCAACATGAGTCTGGGCGCGACGGCCGATCCGGCGCAAGACAGCCCGATGAAAAACGCAATCGACGCGGCGGTTGCCGCGGGAGTGAAAGTCGTGGTCGCCGCCGGCAATGAAGGACAGAACATCAATCAAACTGTACCCGCCGGTTATTCAAACGTGATCGCGGTTTCCGCGATCGACTCCGCCGATCAGTTTCCGAGCTGGTCTAATTATGGCTTGTCGCTCAAGGACTACGCGGCACCTGGCGTTTCAATTTACTCGACGTGGAAGTCGGGCGGCTACAATACGATCAGCGGCACTTCAATGGCGAGCCCGCATGTGGCCGGGGTCGTGGCGCTCCAGCTCGCGAGCGGCCGGCCGGCGCTGGGCTACGTCGACATCATGGCCGCGGTTTCGCGCCAGGGGCGCGGGCGTATCGACGCGCTCCTCACGGTCAGCCCCTGAAGCCGCGCTTGAGGCCGGTACGCCGGCCTCCGTACCGAAGTGAATCGCGGTAAACAACAAGATCAAAATAATACGCAGCATTTCAAACCTCCGTCCTTATAGACGGGAGCGGTCCCGCGTTCTTACAGTGCCGTGAGATCGATTGTGACAACCTCGCTCAAATGGATTAGTGGTGTTGGCAGGACCAGAACCGTGGGGGCGCAATGAAAGCGGCGGCGCAAACCGATAACGAGGCACTTCAAATCCTGCTCGAGAACCACTCCGAGTTTCGCAGATTTTTGGCGAAGCATGTCGAGAGCGAGGCGGTCGCCGAAGATCTGCTTCAAGACGCAATGGAGCGCGCGATCAGCCGCCAAGACGACCTGAGCGATACCGAAAACGTCGTGGCCTGGTTCTACCGCGTGGTTCGAAACGTCCTGATCGATCATTACCGCTCGAAGGGCGCCTCCAAGCGCAAGACCGACAAATTCCTCGAAGAGCTTCTGCACTTGGAGCAAGACCGCACGCCACCCGACGACGAGCTGAAGGCCGCGGTATGCGCGTGCTTCAGGCGCTTGCTGCCGGCACTGAAGCCGGAATACGCCGAGCTCATAGAGAAGATCGATCTCGGGGGCCAAGCTCAACAGGACGTCGCGAAGAGTCTCGGCGTGACCCCCAACAATTTGACTGTGCGCCTGCATCGGGCGCGGCAGGCCCTGAAAGAGCGGCTCAAGCAGTCGTGCGGAACCTGCACCGAGCACGGCTGCCTCGATTGTTCGTGCGCGTGACGCGACTGTAAGGTTGGGGCCCCGGTTTCGTCTGTAGAGCGAAACACAGGAGGCGCCCGCCATGCACGAGCTTTCCGCATTTTTTTTGACAGCACTCTCCGCTATTTTCATCGTCGTCGATCCGCTCGGCTCGGTGCCCGCGTACGTCGCGCTCACTCGAAATCAAAGCCCGCCCGATCTGCGCGCGATCGCGGCACGCTCGAGCCTCATCGGGGCGGGCATTCTCGTGTTTTTCACGTTTTTCGGCGGCCCGCTCTTCGGCCTGTTCGGGCTCAAGCTCGATGCGTTCAAGGCCGCCGGCGGGCTGCTCCTTCTGATGACGGCGCTCGACATGCTCCGGGGTCGAATGTCCGATTGCAAATGCAGCGCTAAGGAAATCGCGCACGCCTCGAACCGCGCGATGGAGCTCGCGATCACGCCGATTTCGATGCCGCTTCTCGCCGGGCCCGGCGCGATCAGCACCGTGATGGTGCTCTCGCTTCAAAGTCGGGGCGTGGGCGGTACCGCCGCGATTCTGGCCGCGATTGCGATCACGTTTGTGGCGACCTACTTTGTCTTTCGCGGGGCCAAGTCTCTGCAAGAGCGCCTCGGCGCTCCGGGCCTGCTGCTTCTCGAGCGGATCATGGGGCTGCTCCTCGCGGCGATCGCCGTTCAGTTCATAGCCTACGGCGCGCGCGGTTTGTTCACGGGCCCGCTGTAAGGTTCGGTCGGTGGCTTCGTCGTTAAGGTTGGAAGCCATGCTCACGAAAGGAGACGCAGTATGGGATGTGGATGCGGCGAACCCAAGGGCCGAAAGACCGGGCGCGAGCCGGCCGGGAACGGTCTTCCAGAGGTTCCGAAACCGCCTGTAAAAACCGGTAGTTAGGCCCCTCCGAAAAAGTGGAGAAGGGACTGTAATGTTTCAGTCCCTTCTCCGTCTTCCAAGATATATATGAAACACGAGCCGCTCGAAACCGAGCCTGGAGATTTTATGATGACCTTGAACACGCAAACCTTGAAGCCCGCTATGCAAATCGACCCCGTTTGTGGAATGAGCGTCGATCCGTCTTCGCCGCACAAGCACTCGCACGGTGGCGAGGACTATTCATTTTGCAGCGCCCACTGCCTGACGAAATTCAAAAAAGAACCCGCGAAATACGCGCGCAAATCCGGTGAAGGCGGCGAATCCGCCGGCAGTTGCTGCTCGACAGGCGGAAGCCATGGCGCACACG
>DASUEL010000291.1:0-5904 GCA_036275095.1 Bdellovibrionales bacterium | reverse complement strand
AGTATTCAAGTCTCGGCACGATGGTGACCGGCACCGCGTACCTGTGTCCTTAAGCACACACGC
Organism: Bdellovibrionales bacterium; assembly: GCA_036275095.1. GTDB lineage: Bacteria > Bdellovibrionota > Bdellovibrionia > Bdellovibrionales > DASUEL01 > DASUEL01. Next base: position 5,841 of record DASUEL010000291.1, on the reverse strand, counting down.
CGGGCGCGCCACGAGGCCCGGCGGCTCCCATTAACGAAATAATTCTTGCGGGTTAGAAATTTCGTTCGCTAGACTAATAGGGTCGTGTCATGCACACACTGCACGCGCCAAGTGGGCACGTGCACATCATTGGGTATCTGCATAGGGATATCACCACAGGAGGAGACATGAAAAAATCGAACCTTTTGATCGGCGCGGTCATCTCAGGACTGGTTGCTGGCTCAGCTGCCAACCTTTCCGGCGCTCAAGCCGACCACCACGATAAAGCGAAGGCCGAAGGCAAAGAAAACGCCTGCAAAGGCAACAGCTGCAAGGGCAACGCTTGCAAAGGCAAAGCAAAGGGCAAAGGCAAGGCGAAAGGCAAAGACGCCGCTCCCGCCGCGACTCCGGCTCCGGCCGCTGATGCCGCCGCACCCGCTGAAGGCACCACGCCCCCGGCCGAGAACAAATAATTTCAGTTTTTCCGGAGCGGCCCTCGTCCCGGGGGCCGCTTCATGTTGGAGACATGGCACTCGATACATCGACAAAAAATCTCGGATTCGGCGCTGGGTTTCGCCAGCGGCACAAAGACAGAATTCTCTCGGCTCCCACACGACTCGACTGGTTTGAAGTCATCTCTGAAAATTATTTCGGCTTGGGCGAAACGCTGCTCGGCCCTTCGCTGCAAACGCTTTCGAAGCTGCGCGAGCGCTACCCGATCGCCCTGCACGGAGTCTCACTTTCAATCGGCTCGTCCGACCCGCTGAATCCTTTATATTTGAAAAAGCTGAAGGCGCTGATCGCGGCGGCCGAACCCGCGATCGTTTCAGATCATCTTTGCTGGACGGGCCTGAACGGTCACAACTTGCACGATCTTCTTCCTCTTCCGTATACCGAAGAGGCCATCCGGCACGTGAGTGAACGCATTCTGCGGGTCCAAGACGAGCTGGGCCGGCGCATTCTGATTGAAAACGTCTCGAGTTACCTTACATACGCGCATTCCGAAATGGCCGAATGGGAGTTCATCTCGGAAGTCGCCGAACGGGCCGATTGCGGCTTGCTCCTCGACATCAACAATATCTTCGTGAGCAGTTTCAACCACGGCTTCGATCCGCTCGAGTATCTCGAGGGCGTCCCGCTGAAACGAGTCGGCCAGATTCATTTGGCCGGCCACACCGACGAGGGCACCCATCTGATCGATACGCACGATCACCCGGTGCCCGACCCGGTCTGGACGCTCTATGAAGCCGCGAGCCGGCTGATCGGCCCGGTGCCCACCATGGTCGAATGGGACGCTTCGATCCCCGAGTTCGAGGTTCTCGAGGCCGAGGCACTGAAAGCCAAATCCTTGGTTCAGAAAGCGCGCCATGAGCAAGCCGTCGCTCCTTGAGCTGCAACGCTGGCTGGCCTGGAAGGTCGCGGGCGCGAAGGGGCCCGAGCCGCAGCCGAGCTGCGCGCCATTCGTTCTCGATCAAGCTCCGGTCTCCCGTGACGAGCGGCTCGAGATCTATAGCCATGCGTTCTTGGCTCGAATCGTCGAGAATCTGCAAGCCGATTTTGAAGCGGTCGCGCGGCTCGCGGGCCACGAGCGATTTTGGAGACTGGTCGACGACTACATCACGGCATTTCCGTCTAACTCCGCCAGCGTGAACGATCTCGGAAAAAATTTTCCAGCGTTCTTGCTGTTGAATGAGATTTCGGGAGAGCTTCCCTTTCTTCACGAGCTGGCCACTTTTGAGTGGTCGCTCTGCGAGGCGCTACACACGAACCCGCCGCCCGTGGCCCCGCCTCAAGATCTCTCAGAGATACCGGAATCAGTTTGGCTGAATGCGCGCGCCGAAATCGATCCGTCCGTGCGCTTGTTCAATTTCGAATGGCCCGTTCACGAAATCTGGAAGGGCTCGACCGGCACCGAATCCCGGCGAAGCTACGTTCTGGTGTTCCGTGACGGCGACAAGGCCCGCTTCGAAAACTTGACCAAAGGCGAGTTCGCCCTCCTGCGCCTGCTCCAAAACGGCGCCTCGATCGAGGCGGCCCTCGAGCAATCGGGCCTCGAAGACGCCAAAACGGTCAACGAGGCGTTCGCCCGCTGGATGAAGTACCGGGTATTAAATCGATTCGATTTTTCCACTGAGGGCTGCGACTAGGCTCCGTCCGAGATAGGTCCAGTTAAAGCAAACACGCCTCATTCCGATGAAGTAGACATGAAACGCGCGTCTATTTTGTCGATTATTTCACTTCTGATTCTCGCGGCCGCGGTCGCCTGCGGCGGCAAGAGCAACACCTCGGCTTCAAGCGGCGGCACCTCGCCGACACCGGTTCCGACCGATCCTCCGCAGGTCGACGCCGATGCGCCGGTCGCCCTGCAGATCTACACGACTTATCACAATCAATCCGCGGCGACGTACCACGAGTTCACCGAAACCGGTACAACCCGTTGTGAAGCGACGACGACGGACCCGAACGTCACGTGCACGATCGTCGTCCCCGAAGGCCGTCTCTACTACAGCGACTTGACGTTTCAATTCTCTTGGCTCACTTCGGAGTGCAACATCTTCTTCTTCTCGCCGTACTACTACCTCCACACCGCCCTCGGGGTCGGTGTGACCATCAATCCGCCTTGGACGGATTATGCGGCCACGACCTGTGAGACCTTGTCGACCGCGAGCCCCAGCTGCTGGGGCGGCGCCGCTCCGGATTTGGTGGACGGCTTTCCCCGTTACGACACGCTCTTCTATACGCCCGATGAATCCATCGCGGGCGGCCCACAAACCGATAAAGTCACGCTTTCCTCGAGCTACTCGCGCAACTTCGGGTCGAACCGCGGAGCGTGCAACGACATTCCCACGGGCCGCGAAGTCAATACGTACACGGCGGCCCAGCTCGGCACTGCCGGTGACCGCTACGAAGGCAACTCGTTCGTACATTACCAATTCTATTGCCGCGATCACTGGTACGACCCGCAGTCGTACACGATCGATCTGATCATTTCGGAAGAGGACTCCGAATCGGGTGCCGTGAATCACGTGCCCTCTTGGAAGGAAGTTCCATAACTCGTCACCAACTTTGGTCGGGCTGGTCCTTCGTCTAAAAATGCCCGCGCGCATTTGAGCGGCCGGACCGAGGTCGATACGATCGTGACATGAACACGATCTTAGTCGCAGTCCTGACGGTCCTACTCGCGATCCCCTTACACGCCAATCAAGTCTTGAAGGAGCAGCGCTATCACGCGGTCCAGGCCGCCGTCTCGGCCGCGCAGCCGCTCCCGCCGGGCCAACCCGATAAAATCCTCATCGACGCGATCGAGGATTTGATCGAAGACGACGGCTCTCTCTCGATGGGTCTCAAGGCGCTCTCCGCGCTGAAGCAAATCGACTTGAGCCGCCTCGAGCTCGCCGACCAAATCCGCGCCGTCGCCCTCGACAAGCGCATCCGCGGCTTCAGCCTGAACGAGGCGCGAGTCGCTCGAAACGTTCTCGAACAGCTCGCGATGCTCGACAAACGCACGCTGTACGAACTACTCAAGAACCCGCGCCTGCTGAAAGGCGTTCCCGCGCTCGAAAGCGAAGGCCTGGCCGCGCACCCCGATCTCGAACTGCTCCTGAACCAGCCCGCCTACAACGAGCTGAGCCCCGCGCAGATTCAGGATCTGTTCTTCAAAACGCCGGAGCTCGAAAAATACAAGGGCGGCGCGTACGCCAACGTTCCGCGGCTTTTCATGTTTTGCTCGCATGAACGCGACTATCCCTGTTTGATGCTTTTGAAAGACAAAGACGGCAAACCCGTCTACCTCGAAGACGGCAAGACGCTTTGGAGCCAGCCCGCCTTGGGCCTTGCCCGAAGCGCGAAACCGTTCACCGTCCGCAGCGGCTACACGCCCTCCGGTATCTACGAAGTGAACGGCGTGATGCCGGCGGCCGATCAGCAGACTTCGTTCGGCAAGTTCCGCCGGATGATTCTCGAGTTCATTCCGAAATCAGAAAACGAGCTCCAGCAAACGTACCTGCTTCCGAGCTCACATTGGGAGCACAAATGGTGGCGTGACGGCGTCTTCGCGCGCGACATCGGGCGCGACCTGCTACGCATTCACGGGACCGGCAAGAAAAACGCCTGGACGTCGGAGAATCACCGCCCGTTCGCGCCGACGGCGGGCTGCGTGGCCCAGCGTGAAGGCGCCTATTCGGAAGCAACCTACATCGACCAGCGCCACATTCTCGACCGGCTGATGGAGGCTTCCGGCCTCGAAAAGAAATTTGAGAATGAGGCGAATATCAAAGCGCTGTTCTACGTCGTAGAGGTTACAAATAAAAAAGGCGCAGTCGACCTGCGCCTTTTGAACGATCTCGGTATCCGCTGATTCGCGGCCCGTCTCGAGCCCGGTCTCACAGCCGGGCCTCCTGATTCAAAGCTGGGCTAAGGGAGCCTCGGCTTTGTCATCATCTTCATCGTCCTTCTTCTTTTTCTTCTCGTCTTTCTTGTCGCTGCCTTTCGACTGCGCGAGCGGCGCGCCGAGCTTGTACTTCAGGTACTCGGGCAAGGGCTCTTTGCTGCCGCCGACCTGAAGGGTCCGCGGATGCTCATAGCCTTCGAGCAAGCCGACATCGATGTAAAACGCGCCTTTGATGTTCTCTTTGCCGGCGTCGTAACGATCGCTCAGCTTGCGAACTTCAGGATACTGCTTCACCGTGTAGGTGCCTTCCTCGAGGTACTCGGACGCGGGCGTGCCGGCCTTCAACACGGCTTCACGATCGGCCGTCTGGCCGTCGGTGCGAACGCCATTCTTCGTCATGATGTATTGCCAGCTCTTCGGCTCGCGGCTGTACTCGCTCAAATTGCCGTCGAAGATCTTCTCGTGCGTATAAACCTTGAAGATCGGCGTGCCGACCGGGAGCAGGTGGCGCAGGTACGCGATGCTTTCGTTGTCGGTACGCGTGCAGCCGTGACTGCGCGGGTCAGCGAACAAGTTCACGTACCACTTGCGCGGCAGTCGAATGTACTTGTCCTTGTCGACGCCCCAGCCGATCGTGCCGTGGGTCCACTGGCTGTACGAATTGGGCCCCACGAGCGCCGTGTACCAGCCGAACGCGCCCCGCATGGCGCCTTTTCCGTTCGGAAGCGCCTTATCGTCGCGCCAAGCGCCGAAACCTTTGCCTCGCTCGGGCATCGGCGGATAGCTCGGGTCGTACCACGACGGATAGAGGCCCGCGCCGTCCTGATAGAACTTCACCCACTTGGTGATTTTGAAACTGCCGAGCACGGTCTTCGTGTCGTTCTTCGCCTCACCCACGACGATCTCGGTTTCGAGAACCATCTTGTTTTTGCAGGCGCTGGCGTCGCAGCGGCGTTCATACACGCGCAGCTTTTCAGTCGCGATATTTTGAATCACGAACAGTGACGATGTCGCGTTGCTCGCTCCGCCTTTCGGCGCTTGGGCCGCGGCGTGCAGATACTTGAAGCCGACGAAGCCCTTGGTGCCGGCAGCGACATTCGCGGATTCCACGACCTCAACGGCCACGAATTCGGAGCCTGAGGCGCCTTTCGCCGTGACTTTGACTTTGTCATTCAAGCCCAGCGTTCCGAGGATCTCACCGGTCTTCGAAGCGGCCGCGCGCAGATTGAGCGTTTCAACCTGAACGAAATAGGTCTTACCGGCCGATAGGTCGAGTTTGTTCTCGAGCGTGGTCATACCTTCAAGCTCGCTTCGGCCGGTGTGAATGGGCTCATTCACGTTGGTTTCGGCGGGCGTTTGATTCTGCTGGGCACAGGCGGCAAGCGCGAGCGCCATAAGGGCGGCAATCAATTTAGCTGGATAGCCCAAAGGGTCCTCCTACGTAGTGTTTCGAATAATCGAATCGATTTCCC
>DASUEL010000290.1:0-6434 GCA_036275095.1 Bdellovibrionales bacterium | reverse complement strand
AAAAAAGAAAAAGCTGAGAAAGCTTAATCGCCAGACGTGTTGCGTAAGTTCGGCTGGCGAAAACTGACCCCCGCTCCCATCATCGGTGTCGATGAAGTCGGGCGGGGATGTCTCGCCGGCCCGGTTTACGCCGCAGCCGTCATCCTCAAGTCCGAAACGGACACCCGCCACTACACAGATTCGAAACTCATATCCGAAAAGCGCCGTGAAGAGTTGTCGCTCTCGATTCGCACGCATCATCGCTATGGCATCGGCATTGCGAGTGTCGAAGAGATCGAGCAGCTCAACATCTTGAAGGCGTCGCTGCTCGCCATGGCCCGTGCCGTTCAGGCGCTGGGCGTGGAGTCCGGGCATCTGCTGGTCGACGGCAAATTTCGCATTCCCAACATGCCCGGGTTCGAACAGACGCCGCTTGTGAAGGGTGATCTGAGAGCCGCGCCGATTTCGGCCGCGAGCATTGTCGCAAAAGTCGCGCGCGACAATCTCATGAACGAGCTCGCTCAGACGTACGGGCACTATGGCTTCGAAAAGAACAAAGGTTACGGAACGGAGTTTCACCGTAGCGCGATCGCGCAGCACGGGATCTGCGCCGTCCACCGAAAGACCTTCCTCGGCGTCCGCGAGTTCGTCGCCACATTGGAGCCACGCCAGGGGACTCTCGTCTGAAGAGGCCGCCGTCAAACATTTCGCCTCTCGCGGGAGCCGGCTCGTCGGCCGGCGCGAACGCACGCCGTTCGGTGAAGCCGATCTGCTGATGGTCGGCGCGGATGGTGCGCTCCAGATCATTGAAGTGAAATCCGTGGGACCGCGTGCGCTCGTCGAGCATCGTGTCTCCTATGGGCAGCGGCGAAGGCTTCGCAACATCGTCGCGTATTTCGAGTCGCGCTATGAGCGGGTCGAGCTTTGGCTCGCGCTCGTCGATAGCCGGAACAAAGTCCAGGTTTTCGACGAATTCTGAGCCGGGCTTGGGCTTGTTGACACTGGGGTGCCGAGCCCGCGAAAATAAGCAATGACTTCACGCCTCGTGATTGCAGCGTCGATCGTGGTTTCGTGTTTCTTCGCGCCGCGGGCCGCCCAGGCCGAACCGGGCCGTGAGTTCATCATGAGCGCCACCTATGGCGTACTTGCCGGCACGCTCGTCGGCGCTGCCACGCTCGCCTTTACCGACAAGCCGGGAGATAACTTACGCAACATCGCGCGCGGGGCTTCTTACGGTTTGTATGCGGGTATCTTGCTTGGGTTGTATGTGGTTTACGGTGTGCCCGGCGAGGATGATCCGGAGGCGCCGCCGCCGCCCGAAAATCCATACGACGGGCCGGTGCCCGAGGAGCGCCTGGAAGACCCTGAGGCGCGACGGGCGCCGCATATTCCGGCTCCGCGCCTTGAAGTCCCCGAACTCGTTCCGTTGATTTCGGAGCGGGGGATCGAAGGCGCGGGCGTCGCCATTCGTTATCTTTTCTGAATTGAATCACGATCCGTTTGGGTTCTGCGTTTTAGGGAGCCACGCCGTGGCTCTAGAGCGCGCCGTAGTTCATGCGGAAGCTGGCGGAGACCTTCGGCTCGCCCTGAATCGGAGCTGAGTACTCCATATGAATGCCCCAGCAGTCGCCGGTCGGGATAATCATGGCGCTTGCCGCGCGTTCCTGAATCTGTTCATAGATAACGGAGTAGGCCACCCGGCCGGTTAGCTGAATAAATTTGCTCACGATGGTGGCCGTCAAGATGTAGTCTTCCGTTTGGTCTTCGATCTGACTGCTGCCTCTGGGGTTTCTGAACGACTGAGAGTAGGTCAGCGAAAGGGCGTCGCCGCGTTGATCGCGCACGCCGATGCTCGTCGAATTCGTCGCTTTGCCGATGTAGTGAAAGTAACGAATGGTCGACCCCAGCGTGAAATAGCTGAAGTTGAGCTCGAGGTCGCTGCGCAAATCCGACCACGGTTGGCGGCTCGATTCGCTGGGTGCGAGCAGGCGATAAGCCTCAAAGAAGTCGTAGGACTGCTGAAGGCGGAAGTACGCGAGCTGCGAGTAGCTGGCTGAGCTGCCATTCCAATTGCGGCGGATGAGATAGTTCGTAGTTGCGAGTTTCAATACGTTTCGGTCATACAGGCGGTCTTCATAGTCGAATTGAATGACGTCGCTGTTGGAGATCGGCTGGTCGGCCGTGTAGGCCGGCTCCCCTTGGACGTTTCCAAAAAACGGGTGATTGGAGGCCTGATCGAGCCAGGGGATGGACGTATAGGTGATTTCGGGCTGAATTTCGTGTTTGTAGCGGGTCGCATCGGGCTCCGGATTTCCGAAGACGCGGCCGAATCTGGTGCGGGCAGACATTTGCCCGCGCACAAGCCGCCGCTGCGCCGACTGGTGATCTTGAATCGAGAATTGGTAGCCGGTGTCCCGGTAGGCGAGCGAAGGAAGAATGTCGATGTGTTTGCCGAGTTTGAAGGGGTAGCTGACCTGCGGCTGAAAGTCGAGACGCTGGCCCGCGCGAATTTGGTCGACTCCGGCATCGAAGGTGCCGTCATGGGTCGTGCTTACGGTCTTCTTGTTGTTGACGATGGTGATGTCGTCATAGGTGAGAGTATCACGCGTGAAGTTGGTATAGTTCATGTCGAACGTGAAAAGCAAAGGAGAGTCAAATATTCTTCGAGGGGTAAGTGAATACCGCACCGTCGGAAAACTATGTACTGAATCCGTGTTGTCCGAGAGCGGATCGGGCTTTAGCAGATTGGTGTACACAGTGGCGTCAGCGCTGACGTGCTGCGAGTGCGAGTTCTTCGTGATGGAAACGCGATTCTCGAGCGCCGGGTCGCCGCGTTCGAGCATCGGGTCGCCGCCGCCTTCGCCCTCGAGCTCTTCGATGAAGTCGAGCGGATAACGAAGATCGCTCGTGAGGTTCACCTGCGCCCGGTGGACATAGCCTTCGGGCATTTCGTAGTGGTGGCGGTACTTCAAGAACCAGCGATTGATGGGGCCCTTCTCGGCGCGGGCGGCATCGAGCGTTCCTGGAAACACACGGTCGCGGATTAGCGCGCCGTCGAATTCACCGCGGCTGCTTTCGGTCAGGACATACCTGTAGTTGAGAAGGCCCTTCAGACCGCGCGCCTGATAGTTCTTGAGAGTCCACGTTGAATCGGTGCTGTCGGACATCGCCCAGAAATAGCTCTCCGATATTGAAACGCGGCTCTCTTGTCCGTATTCGAGCTTCGGAAAAAGAAAGCCGGTTTGACGTTTGCTATTGAGCGGGACGACCATGTACGGAATCCAGAAGACCGGAACGCCCGCGACGTGAAAGAACGCGTTTCGCACGTGCGCGTAACCGCCATATGAGGCTGTCATACGCGAGCCGGTGAAGTGCCACGCTGGCGGGCAAGTCGTGCAGGCGGTGTAGCTGCCTTTTTGGACTTCGAATTCCTTCGGGCCGGTTTTGTAAATCACCTCGCCTTCGAAGGAGACTTGGCCCATTTCGATGAAGGCGTTGTAGAGAATACCGGTGTTCTTTTCGTACTCCATCGAGGCACGATCGGCCTCGATCTTGGCTTCGGGGCTGATGATGACGAGATTGCCCTGCGCGTGAATGGTCTTCGTTTTTAAGTCGATGCTCGCTTCATCCGCACTCAGGTGCTGGTTCCCGAATATGACCTGAACGTTTCGTTTGAGCCGGATGATCTGATTGCGGCCGTCGCGAGTCATGTCGTACGCGTCGAGCAGTAACGTGCCGACTTTTTGCGCCGCAAACGCGTTGGAAGCGAAGAATGTCAGTAGGATGATCGGCAGTAGGCCAAGGCGTGCTTTAGCCGAAGATGAACTCATCTTCTTGATGCAGCAGCTTGACTCGATCAGGTACCGTGCGATGGAACTCATCCATTAGTTCTTCAAAGAAGAGTGGTTTAAAATGCGCAATAAAGATCGGAACGCTCTTATTGTTTATCTTATCGATCTCATCTAGCAACTGTTTCGTGGTGAAATGTCCCGCCGCGCGGGCCAGCGCGTCCATGCGGGTCGGAAACGAAATTTCGGTGAAAACCGCCACCAGATTCGGGCATTGGTTGGCAGCTTGCCAGATCGCGTGGGTGGGGCCCGTGTCGCCAGTGAACACGATCTGCTGCTTGCCATCGTCGAGAATGTAGCCGACGGCATTGACGGGGTGATTGACGGTTTCGTGAGAAACGCGCAGACCGTCAATCTCGAATCCTTGAGGAATCTTCTCAAAGCGCATGAGTGATTTCGAGCGTTGAGGGTCAACGTAGATTTTGGAGAAATCGGGCCATAAGACATCGTTGAAGAGATGATTGTGAACGTCGTCTAGGATCGCCTGTGTCGAGCGGAGCACCAGCGGCTTGCGGTCGGGACGAAAGGTGTTTTCGATGACGAAGCAAATGTCTTTGATGTGATCGATGTGAGGGTGGGTGATCAGGATATCCGTGATGTCGGATTGCTGTTGTGGCGAAAGCGCGGAAGCCGCAGAGCCGCAATCAATGAGAAATTTGTCATTGATGAAATAGCAGCTTGTGCGATAGCCGGGTGCGGTTCCTCCGTGGCAACCCAGAACCTTCACTTTCATTTACGCCCCATCCTCATGATGCTGAAAACCTACTCTACTATTAGGCCTTTAATTCGTACCTTATGTCAAACTGGCCCTGGCCTGACGAAGGTCGGTCACTTCGTTTTCATCTCGAAGACGCCATCCCAGTCTTTCGGCGGCGGTGACTCCCGATACGCGGAAGATCGTTGCAAGTAGAGCTTCGAGGGCGCGTCGTCGGGATCCACATTGAGTGCTTCCGTGAAACAGTCGATGGCTCCGCCCCAATTTTGCGAATGGTACGCGCTGAAGCCTTTTTCGAACCACTCCAGCAAGGCCGGGTTCTTTGCTATGGCACCTTTGCGCGCGATGACTTCATAGATTCTTACGGGCTGAAGCTTGCCTTTCACCCGTACCCAATCAACTTCGCGGCAAATAAATTCGTCTTTGATTTCGCCGAAGGTGAATTCGCTGACGATGATACGCGTACCGTATTGTTTATTGATGCCCTCGAGGCGAGAGGCGAGATTCACGGCGTCGCCCATGACGGTGTAACTCCGCACGGTTTCTGATCCCATGTTGCCGACACTCATGTCGCCCGTGTTAAGGCCGATTCCGATGTCGATGGGCGGCAGGCCCCTTTGAGCGAACTCCTCGTTCATCTTCGGGAGCAGCGCAATCATATCGAGCGCGCATTGAACTCCCATTTTCGCGTGATCGGGATAATGGATGGGTGCTCCGAAAAACGCCATGATCGCATCGCCCATGTATTTGTCGAGCGTGCCTTTGTTTTTGAAGACGAGCTCCGTCATGGGCGTCAGATACTTGTTCAGCATGGCGGACAGTGCCTGCGGATCGAGCTTCTCTGAAATCGTGGTGAAGCCGCGAACGTCGGAAAACATGACCGTCATTCGCTGCTTTTTGCCCCCAAGCTCGAGGTTGCTCGGGTCCTTCAGGACTTCAGCGACGATCGCCGGAGATACGTATTTCTCGAACGTTCCTTTGATTGCCTTCTTTTTACGCTCCTCGGTCAGATATTTGTAAAAAGTCAGCACGACGTACAAAGAGGAAATCAGGAGCGCCGGGAAGATCACTGAAACGAGAATTCCGTTTTTGAACATGTAGAACTTGTCGACGAACCACATGAGGCCCAAAAAGAGCAGCGTCAGCAGCAACCCCGGCGCGGCACCGAGCCGGCTCAGCGCGAAGCTCAGGAGCAATCCGACGGCGAGAATGGCCGCGATCATGTAAAGATGCTCGTCGGGGTGTGGACGGAGATAGTCTTGCCGGAGCATATTGTCGACGAGGTTCGCGTGGGTTTCGACCCCGGGATAGTTCTCTTCAAAAGGCGTAACCCGCAAGTCGTAGATACCGACCGCGGTCGCACCGAAAATGATGATCTTGTCTTTGAAGAATTCGGCTTTGTCGACGGTTTCTTCGACGATCTCGTTCGCACTCTTGCGATAAGAGATCGTGGCGGTGTCTTTGCCGTTGAACAGCTCGTAGACGCTGACGTACGGGAACATTTGGCGGGGGCCGGCATAATTGACGATCAGCCTGCCTTCATTGTCGACCGGAATCGTTTGGAGTGTTTCGGCTGTTTCCGCGTCGGTCAGGCTGAGGTCGGATATTTTCTTCTTGTCGTTGGTCGCGATATCCCGCGCGAGCGACAACTGCACGTTGGCGTTTCTGACGACCATCAGAGTTTTGAGCGCAAGGGATGCCACGTACTTGTCACCTACGCGTGACACAATATTGCTTCTCCGTATGGAGCCGTCCTCGTCGAGAAACGCATTGAAATAGGCGTTGTGCATGGTGCCGTCGGTGATCGAGGGGAGATTCAGCCAGACCCGGCCCGCGCGCGAAATCGGATTATCGAGGACGCCGGTGCGAATTTGCGCGACGGCTTCTTCGAA
>DASUEL010000289.1:0-2624 GCA_036275095.1 Bdellovibrionales bacterium | reverse complement strand
TATTACAAAAAGGCATGTCAGGTTCGCCGCCTCATTCAAAATGATTTTCTCAAAGCGTTCGGCGCATGTGACGTGTTGGTGAGTCCCGTCACCGCGCAGCCGGCGTTTAAGATCGGCGAGCAGATCAAAGACCCGCTTGCGATGTACTTGAACGACATTTACACGACGTCCACGAACTTGGCGGGCCTTCCGGGCCTGAGCGTGCCGGGCGGCTGGACGAAGTCCGGTTTGCCGGTAGGCGTGCAGCTCACCGGAAGGCACTTCGACGAACAAACGATTTTCAATGCGGCCTTTGCCATTGAGCGCGGACTCGGACCCGAGAAGAGGGTGCCGAATGTCTAACGCTTATGAAGCCGTTATCGGTCTCGAAATTCACGCCCAGCTTTTGACGAACAGCAAGCTATTCTGTGGCTGCTCGACGCAGTTCGGGCTCGGCGACAACGAGAGCACGTGTCCTGTGTGCACGGGCATGCCGGGATCGCTCCCGGTGCTCAACAAACGCGCACTCGAGCTTTCAATTCGCACCGGCCTCGCCTTGGGCTGCAAGATCCGGAACAACTCGGTCTTCGCGCGAAAAAACTATTTTTATCCTGACTTGCCGAAGGGGTATCAGATTTCTCAGTATGAAGAGCCTCTTTGCGAGCACGGTGAAGTGACGTTCTTGGTAAACGGTAACGTCAAAAGTGTCTCGATCACGCGCGCGCACATGGAAGAAGACGCAGGCAAATCGACGCACGTGGGGAACGAGACGCTGGTCAATCTCAATCGCAGCTGCGTGCCGCTCCTCGAGATCGTTTCGGGGCCCGACATGCACACGGCCGAGGAGGCCGCGGAATACGCGCGCGCGGTGCGGGCGATTCTTCAGTACATCGAGGTGAACGACGGAAACCTCGAAGAAGGCTCCATGCGGTGTGACTGCAACGTGAGCGTGCGAAAAAAGGGCGACAAAAAACTTGGCACCAAAGTAGAGCTCAAAAACATCAATTCGTTCCGGTTCATCGAAAAGGCCATCCAGTACGAAATCGAGCGCCAGATCGACTTGATCGAGTCGGGCGAGGGCGACAAGATCATTCAAGAGACGCGCCTTTACGACTCCGACAAAAACCGCACGTTTTCGATGCGCTCGAAAGAGGAGGCGCAAGATTACAGGTATTTTCCGGATCCCGATCTTTTGCCTGTAAGAGTCGAGGCGGGACTGGTGGAGTCGATTCGCGGGGCTCTTCCTGAATTGCCGCTCGCGCGCGAAGCGCGTTTTCAGAAAGAGTACGGGCTTCCGCAGTATGACGCGCACATTTTAACGTCGAGCCGGCCGATGGCCGAATACTTCGAAGAAGCCGCGCGCGTCTCGAAAAACCCGAAGGCCGCGAGCAACTGGATCATGTCGGAGCTCATGCGTGAGTTAAATAACTCGAAGAAAGAAATTCAAGCCTCGCCGATCAAGGCGGCCGATTTGGCCCGTCTGATTCAGCTCATCGACGCGGGCACCATTTCGGGAAAGATCGCGAAAACCGTATTCGAAGAGATGTACAAGACTGGCCGCGACCCTGAGACGATCGTGAACGAAAAGGGTCTCGTGCAGGTGCTTGATGCCGGGGCCGTCGAAGCGTGGGTCGACGAAGTCATCTCGAAAAACCAAGGACAAGTCGCGGACTTTCGCGCCGGTAAAGAAAAGCTGTTCGGGTTTTTCGTCGGCCAAGTCATGAAGACGTCGAAAGGCAAGGCGAATCCGGATCTCGTCAACCAGCTTCTCCAGAAAAAACTTAAAGGATAAAGAAATATGGCGAAGAAATTAATGATCGTGGTCGGAGTTTTTCTGGCCCTGATTTTGTCGGTGTTGTTCATGGTACCCGTTTTCTACGACGTGAACACGCAGCTGCGGCCGAAGATCGTCAGTGCCATCGAGGAAAATTTAAATGCGAAGGCCGAGCTCGGGCGGCTTTCGCTCAGCCTTTGGGGCAAGGTACGGATCGAAATTGACTCGCTCACGCTGACAGAAACCGCGGGACAAACGAAAGTTTTCGAAGTCGAGGGTGCCGAACTGCAGATTCCGTTCATGTCCCTGCTCTCGGGGCGATTGGACGTAACGTTCGCCGCTGACCGGCCTAAGATCAGCTTGATCGCGGGGAAAGACGGCAAAATCAACGCGCTCAAGATGTTGAAGCCCGCGTCAGAGGCGGGGGATGCGCCAGCGGCCGAAAGCCAGAAGGGCGGCGCCTCCAGCGTCGCGGGGCTCGGCGGGCGCGTTTACTTGTCGACCGATATTTCTGACGGAGTCATTTCCTACAAAGACCTGAAGAGCGGGTTGACGTCATCGCTGACGGGCTTCGGGCTTCGGCTGACGGATGTCGGCCTCAACCATCCCTTCAAAATTGAAAGTGAGGCGGATCTCGACGTCAAAGGGCACGGCATGGCGCTGACCGGCCCGCTGAATCTAAAGGGCGAGAGTGAAATCAAGATGGGTGATGCGGGCTTCGAGCAGTTGCGCCTCGATGCCGACGCCGACTTGAGCGATGTCGCCATCACGTACGGGGCGCTCTTCAAAAAATCCCCAAAGAACCCCCTCACGCTATCGCTCAGTACGATCGCGAAGACCGGTTCGGTCGAGCTGAAAAAGGCGGATCTGG
>DASUEL010000288.1:0-7438 GCA_036275095.1 Bdellovibrionales bacterium | reverse complement strand
CGTTTTGATTCTAGGAAGTCTACTGGTGGTATCGAACTCGATTCGCGCCTCGATCGACCGGCGGCGCGAAGAAATCGAAATTCTCAAACTCGTGGGTGCCACGACCGCAATGATTCGCCGCCCTTTCGTTCTGGAAGGAGCATTTCTCGGTGCGCTCGCCACGTTCGCGGCCGTCGGGCTCAGTTACTTATTCTACCTCTGGGAGCTTCAGGTCGTCAGTGAAAACCTGGCATTTACGAATGTGGCGTCTCAGTTCCAGTTCTTGGCTCCGGTGACTTTGGCGTCGGTTGCAGCGGGCGGCATTCTTCTGGGCGCCCTTGGCTCGTACGTTTGTGTTTTCAAGATAAGTTCGGCTTCGCAACCCGGGAGCGCGACACGTTGAAGCTTTTGATGGCGGTCCTGCTATTGTCGGCCAACCCGGCGCTCGCGCAAGTCGACGATGCGGATAAGCTTGCCGAAAAGTATCAGGCGATTCGCAAAGACCTCGTCAAAGACGAGGAAGAGCGGCGCAAGGTCCTTTCCGACCTCTACAAGGTCACCCATATCATCAGAAAAATTCAGCGAAGGCGCGATGATTTGTTATATGAGCGCAACAAGGTCGCTCAGCGAATCAAAGACGCCGGCGATAAAATTGAGCTGCTGAAGAGCCGGCTAGACGAAGGCCGCCAGATCATCGCGGGCCGTTTGCGTGCTCTGTACAAGTTCAACGGCCAAGGAGCCATGAGGCTGTTGTTCGCGAGCCAAAGCATGGCGGACCTCGACCGAAACGTCAAAATGCTGAAGATCGTTCTCGGGCGCGATGCCGCGATGTTCGAAAAACACCAAAAAAGCATAAAAGTTTATGGAGAGCAGCGCACGCGACTTAAAAAAGATCTAGCGCGCTTGGCGCGTCTCGAGCGCGAGATTCAGAACCAAGAAGACAACCTGATCACACAGCAAGAAACGAAGAGCCGCATTCTCGAGAGCTTCGACGACGCGACCCTTGAGCGGTTGAAGAGCCTCGAGACTATTAGAACGCTCGCATCGGTAAGTGGAAGCTCGAAACTCGAAGCGGCGTTTTTCGAAAAACGCGGAAAGCTGGAGCCGCCGGTTAAGGGCTCGCTCCGCCAGCGTTACGGCTTGCTTAAAGACAGCACGAGCAGCGCGAAACTCAGGTTCAAAGGACATTACTACGAGGCGCCCGAGGGCGAGCCGGTCCGCGCGGTGTCGGGGGGAGAGGTTAGTTTCACTGGCACGATCGAAGGCTATGGACCCACAATCGTGCTTTCTCATGGCGATCACTACTATACGGTCTACGGCGGCTTGTCGGCCGCTGATTTAAAGGAAGGCGACACCGTGAAAGCATCGGAAGTGATCGGTGTCGCGGGTACGGGTTATTACTTGTTTTCTTCAGGCGTGTATTTCGAAATCAGGCACTTTTCAGACCCAGTCAATCCGGCCGATTGGATCTTGAGCTCAGGCCGGCAAGTGACTTTGGCGGACGACCAAAAGCGAGGAGAAACCGATGAAACGCAGAATCAGTAAATATCTTGCGATTGCACTTGTGGCCGTGGTGGCCAGCATGCCGGTGATTTGGTCGCACGCGAAGGAACGCTATGAAGAGCTCCAAATTTTCGCGAAGGTGTTGAACCTTGTTCAGCAATATTATGTCGAGGATGTCGACGCGAAAAAACTGATCTACGGCGGTATTAAGGGTATGCTCGGCGAGCTGGACCCGCACACGAACTTTCTCCCGCCGGACATTTTTAAGGAGTTCGAAACCGAGACGACTGGCGAGTTCGGTGGACTCGGCATTGAAATCGCGGTTCAAAATGGCGTGCTCACGGTTTTGGCTCCGATCGAGGATACGCCCGCGTGGAAGGCCGGCATTCAGGGCGGGGATAAGATCGTGACGATCAACGGCGAAAGCACCAAGGGCTACAGCCTCGTCGAAGCCGCGCAGAAGATGCGCGGTAAGCGAGGCTCACCGGTGAAGCTCGGAATTTATCGAGAGGGATTCGATGAGCCGAAAGAGTACAGCGTCATGCGCGACGTCATTAAGATCAGATCCGTCAAGTATACGGATATGGACGACGGTTACGCCTACGTTCGCTTGACGAGCTTCATCGAGAGCTCTTCTCCGGATCTAGAAAAGGCGATCCTCGAACATCAGAAAAAACACAAGGCATTGCGCGGCCTCATCATCGATCTCCGAAACAATCCGGGCGGATTGCTCGATCAGTCGGTGAAGATCAGCGACTTGTTTCTCGATGAAGGTGTGATCGTCAGCACGATCGGCCGCAACAAGAAGGCCAAAGAGACCGTGACGGCAAAAAGAGACAAGAACTTGGGCGACTTTCCGATCGTCATTCTTTTGAACGAGTACTCGGCAAGCGCGAGCGAAATTTTGGCCGGCGCTCTTCAAGACAACAAACGTGCCGTGGTCATGGGGCAGCGGAGCTTCGGAAAGGGCTCCGTGCAGTCTGTCGTGAAACTCGGAGACGGCTCGGGTCTCAAGATGACGGTCGCCCGTTATTATACGCCCAGCGGCCGCTCGATACAGGCCGAGGGCATCAAACCCGATATTGAAGTCGAAGAGGTGGACGCCGCCGCGTATGAAAAGGCGATCGTCCACAAGAGCATTAAGCGCGAGCAGGATATAAAAGGCCATCTCACCGGCGAAAAAGAAGAGCAGAAAAAGAAAGAGGCCGATTCGAAGCCCGTCGACAATAAGCTTTGGTATCTCAGCACGGGCAAAGACGAAAAGAAGCTCACGCCCAAAGAAACACTCTTGCGAAAAGACTTTCAGGTTCTACAGGCGTTCAATTACCTGAAATCCTGGGAGCTCTTTAAGCGAAAAGAGAGCGAAAAGCCGGCCGAAAGTACCGTGCAGTAAAGCGCTCCCGAACCGCGTCTTACAAACAAGACCGGGCTGGACCTCGCCGCAAGTTCAGTTTTGCGCGCGCCGGCCTCCACGCACTCCTCCTACGGTCACGAAATTCCTGAACTTTTCCGAAAAGTTAGTGGGGAGGTCTGCATGCTCAGAGACCTGCGAAAAAACTGGCGTCGAATCACGCGCGCGGCGATTTTCTCCGCGATTGGCGCGGCATCTTCATGGGTATGGTACCAACACGGCCAGAAAGATTCTGAGCGAAAAAGCAAAGACCCGATCGCGGTGCTCGTGCGAGCCGTCAACGAGGTGGAGCGAAAGCCGGCTTCACGCGTTGTTTGGGAGGATATCGCGGAGCTCGAGGCGCTTTATCCCGGCGAGGCCGTTCGCACGACCGACGTGTCGGAAGCCAGCATCAAGTTTCTGAAAGGCGGAACTCAAATCGAGCTCGAACCCGGCTCGCTCGTCGTGCTCGAAGAAGGATCGGGGGGCGCCGCCCTGAACTTCATCACGGGCAGCCTCTTCGTCAGCGACAAAGGCGACGCAGCGGCCGAAACGATTCAGATCAACTCGGGTAGCAAGTCCATCAAAGTCGAAGAGCTCAAGAAGGGCGGAGAGGCTATCAGCGCGGGTCAAGGGCCGGCCAAGAGCGCGCTTAAAGTCATCGCGCCCACCGCGTACAAAGCGGTGTATTTGAATCCGCTCGGTGACGAGTCGATGGCCTTCGAGTTCGAAAAGCTCGACGATACTTATCAAGTCCGGCTTGAAACCGGAGCGACTCCCAAGAAGCTCACGCCACTGGCCTCCGCGACGGCCGCGGGAACCGCGGGGACGATTAAAGCGCCGATGAAAGTCGGGCCGTTTTACTGGCGTCTCGTTGCGGTCAGTAACGACCCGTCTAAACCCGAGCGCGTGAGTCGGGTGCAAAAAAACGAAGTCATCGCGAAAATTCCGCCGAAGCTGTTAGCGCCTGAAAAGGGCAAGTCGGTCGTATGGAGCCCGAAAGAACCGTCAGTCGGGTTTCGATGGGCCAATCAAGCCCGTCTCGAAAACATGGTTTTCGAGCTTTCGAAATCACCCGATCTGAAAAATCCAATCGTGAATGAGAACGTCCTGGATCGGACGTCCTATGCGATTGAGCTGGCCGACGCGGGAACTTACCATTGGCGCGTGCGCGGCCAAATTCGAGGAAGCCAGGAGCAATTGGTCAGCCCTGTCTCGTCTTTCAACTTCAAACGCGAAGTCGAGCTGTTGCCGCCCGTGCTGGTGCGCCCGGCACAAAACGAGGGTTTCTCGCAGGAGTCGCTTCAAAACACAAAGATCGTTTTCAAATGGGAAGAGGCTGACGGCGTCGAGACCTATCGCATATCGATTAAGGGTCCCGGCAAGGACATCACGGAAACGACGAATATTCCCGAATTTCGGGTGAGCGGATTTGAACCCGGGTCTTATGCATGGACCGTGACTTCGATCGCGAAAGACGGAAAGGCCTCGGCGGCCGCGAGTGAAAGAAAATTCTCCGTCAATAAGCTGCCGAGACTACAGTGGGCTGACGGAAAAGAATCGCCCTTCAATCATCAATACGCGACCGAGACCCCGAGCTTGAAAATCGAATGGCAGAAGGGACCGCCACAAGCGAAGTCATGGCGCGCGCGCATCATAGAGGATGGGCGCGTTCCGGCCGATTCCAAATGGAGTGAGCCTCTGGCCCAGCCGGCGCTGTCTGGCGAGGTACCGAAGGCCGGCAAATATGAAGTCGAAGTCGAGGCACTCGATGAAAAAGGTGAAGTGGTTGCGCGAAGCGGCCGCCGCCTGGTGAACGTTCAAATGCTTCCGCTCTTGCCCGCGCCCGAATTCGCGGAAACCGTGCCAGAGGAGCTGATGGCGCGTAACAACGGTAACCTCGAGCTCGCTTGGAAGCCGGTAAACCGCGCGGCCAAGTATGTCGTTGAGATCAAAAAACAAGATGGAACGATGCTGAAAGAAGTGACGTCCGAGCAGACCAAGGAGCTTTTGAAGAGCTTGATGCCGGGCCAATATAAGGTCGTTTTGAAGAGCGTGGATCAGACTGGGCGCCGCGGGCCCGCGAGCGAGGAGCGGCCCCTGCTCGTTCCCGATCGCAGCGATGCGCGCGCGCCGAAGATCAGGGCGATTAAGGTGAAGTGAGCGTGAGAGGAATACTGCTCCTCCTTATATATCTGTCGGTTTTCGGGGCCACAAGCGGCCTCGGTGCCGAGTTCCGCCGCTCGGTGGATTTGGAGTGGGAGCCGATCGACGATACGCCGATGTACGAGATTGAGATTTCAAAGCATGTCGGCGGCGGGAAGCGCAAAGATCCGCAAGTGTTCAAAGTGAAAAAGGCTTCGTGGACTGGCCGGCTCAAGCCGGGCCAGTACGAAATGCGCCTGCGCTCGTTCGACGCGCGTTACGTTCCGGGCGAATGGAGCCCGCCCTCGCTGTTTTGGGTTCGCCTGCCCTCGCCGAAGCTCATAAAGCCCGCGCCGGACGAGCAGTTCAAGGCGCCCGACGATCAAAGCACCGATATCGAGTTCGCATGGGAGCCGGTAGCCGGTGCGAGAGAATATCGCATCGACGTTAAATCTCTCAAAGGCGATTGGACGAAATCAGACACGGTCACAGAAACCAGCCTCAAGCTCGAAGTCCCGGTCGCCCAGCCTTTCACCTGGCGAGTGACGGCGCTGCTACCCGATGAAGAGAAAGAGGCCGAGCCCGGGGAGTTCTCCACGAAATTCGCAGTCGTCGGAAAAGCGATCGAAACGCCGAAAATCGCGGTGCCTTCGACCGAGTTCGTGCGTGAGCTGACGTGGGACAAGGCCGAGCACGCCGAGAAGTATGAATTTGCAATCTCGCGCCTCGATAAAGACAAGTGGGTGCCAGTCGAGAAGGGCACGACCGAAAAAACCACGGTGAAATTCAAAGAAAAGCACAAGGGCGGGCAGTACCGCATTGTCGTCAAGGCATTGGCTCAGGCGCGCGAGCCCTCCAACGACTCTCTCATTGAGTTCAAAGTCTACGACGGAGACCGCAGCCCGGCAGCGGTCGAAGAAGCGCAGATGCGCGAAGCGATTGAGAAGCCCACGAACTGGTACACGATTTTCAGTTATTACATCACGCAGATGGATTATGCCGGCCACAGCCGCGAAACCGGTTTCAAGACGACTTACAACGCACTCGGCGGAACAGGCCGTGTCGGCGTGGGACACGTCATTCCAGGTGCGAGCTGGGGAGTGTACGGCACTCTCGATCTTAGCGGCTTCATCATCGGAACGCAGAATTTCACGTTCGCGTCTGGGGAGCTCCATGCGCTCTGGCGCACGTATCTGGGAACGCGCACGCAGATTCGAGCTAGCGGCGGGATCTTTTATAAGGAGCTGCCCGACACGATTCCGTCGGCGCAGGGCTCGGGCTATAACATGTCGAAAATGTCCTCGGTCGGCCCCCACGTAGGCTTCGACATTTGGAGGCCCGTGAGCATGAAGCTCGGCATTCAAGTGAATGGCCGGGTTTATTACAACGCACTCGGTACGGACGTGCCCAACAGGCTCGGGCACGTTCCGACGCTGTCTTATCAATTCGGCCTACTGGGCTCGCTCAAGCTCAGCCGCGACGTGACTGGCTTCGCCGGCTATGCCTACAGGCGCGATAACGGCGCCTATGAAGCACGCGTGAGCCGAAGCGCCGACGATCCCTCTGACGCCAACCCGGGTGACGTAAACACCGTTACGATCACCGGTCACTACCTGAACCTGCTGATGGAGCTCGGTTTCTAAACTCCCGCGACTCTCACTATGAGACACTAGAGTTTAGACTCCTGTGTCGCGCAATAACCGGCACGTGAGCGCACACATGTTTCGAACTGAAACACGCCGGGTTCCACCTGTGTTTTGTATCGTGACGTTTCTCTTCGGGATTTCGAAAAAATGGTCCAGTGCATGAATGCCTGGCACATACGTTGTAATTCACTCAATCGTACGAACACGGCACTCTAAACGCGCAACAAGTCAAACGGCGAAGAGGTAGCTGGATTTAAGCATTAATCAACTCTTGGAGGTCTTTGTGAAAATGGTATTGGGTGGTTTGGTTCTGGGTGTAACGATGATGTTCGCGGGTCAAGCGCACGCGACGGGAACGTTCAAGTTGACCGTGCAAGGGTCAACGACGACTCAAGAGCTCAATATCAGTGAGTCCGCCGGCGACTATTTCGGCACGCTCACCACGAACGGAACACCCGTGAGTGTCGCAACCGCGCGCACGGGTGACTCCATCACGCTCTACATCGGCAACGATGTTTCGATTCTGACCGCTTCGCAAGTCGACACAACGACGACTTATACCGGCGACTTCGCGGGCCGGGCGGTTACGATCAACGTCGAAGCCAAAGGAGCCAAACAAGTTTATGACGGCTCAGTCGGAACGATCGACGATTTGACCGGCAAGTCGAATTCAGGAAAGGACCGCCTCGTACTTTTCTGGGGCAAGAACAAACTTCGTTTGTCTGATGGAGCGACTTCAGGCACCTGCGCGGGTACGCTCGAGTCTCCGGCGGGT
>DASUEL010000287.1:0-3955 GCA_036275095.1 Bdellovibrionales bacterium | reverse complement strand
CAGTGCCAGCGTAAAGCGATCACAACGGCCGAAAGTGGCGTCTCATTGGCGTCTCAATTGTCAGGACCAGGCGCGAGAACCTTCCGCCCGCAAGCCAAACCCGCGCAAACCGCGAGCGCGCGTCTCAACCCGATAAGTTCCACGAAATGTAAAAGAAGAAGACGAGAAGCCGCGTGCGGGACTTCTCTAAACCAGATTCACGTACAAACCGGATTCGTTTCGGGGCTAGCGGCGGATCCGGCTGGGGCGACGGTCCTCACCTTCGCTTTCGGAGATCTCCCGGGAGTGAATGGAGTCTTTGGCGAACGGAATCGGCGTTTCACCCTCGTGGCGAACCTCGTGCTGCTTGCGCCGGCGGGGCAGCGTCAGTCGCGGTTTCAGCGGGCCTTCTTTTCGGCTATCCATAAGCGAACCCTCCAAAGCTAAATCGTAGCGAAGCGATTGTGCGAATTCGTTGTCGCATTTTCGCTGATTTGCACATGGTTTTGGCCGCGCGAAGATCTTTAAGGAAATGTCAAGAAAGCGAAACGATCGCTCGCGCGCGTGGATTTGCACCTCTCGCATGACCTATAAACACGACACGGCTTTAGCTGGACTGGCAACCGAGGGGATCAATGAAGATCATAAGATTTCGCACATTGAGTGGACCGAACATCTATCACCACAAACCCGTGATCGTCATGCGGCTCGATTTGCAGGGCCTTTATAAACGTGAAAGCAACGAGTTTCCGGATTTCGTCAACCGGCTGCTCGATATGTTCCCGGGCCTGCGCCAGCACCACTGCGCGGCGGGCAAGCCCGGAGGGTTCATCACACGCCTCGACGAAGGCACCTACTTCGGCCACATCGTCGAGCACGTGGCGCTCGAAATGACGGAGCGGGTGGGAATTCCGGTCAACTTCGGCAAAACGCTCTCAACGGACGTGCCCGGCTGCTACGACTTGATCGTGCGTTACGAATCCGAAGACGCGATGAAAGAGCTGCTGAAGCTCGCGGTCGAAGTCGTCGAAGGGCTCCTCTCGCACTCGGAGTTCGACCTGAATCCGCGCATCCAAGAAATCAAAAAGATCGCGGAGGCCGAAGCGCTGGGGCCCAGCACCCGCTCCATCGTCGAAGCGGCTGAAAAGCGGGGTGTGCCGTGGCGGCGTCTCGACGATCAAAGTCTCGTTCAGCTCGGCTACGGCAAGAACCGGCGGCTGATTCAAGCTACGACGAGCCAGTTCACCTCCAGCGTGGCTGTGGACATCGCCGCCGACAAAGATCTCACGAAGAGCCTGCTTTCGGCGGCGTGGATTCCGGTTCCGGAAGGGCGCAGGGTGCGCACCGAGGGCGGCGCGCTCGAGGCGTTTCATGAGCTGCGAAAGCCGCTGGCCGTGAAGCCGCTCGACGGCCATCACGGCCAGGGCGTCTCGCTCAATATCGAAACGGCTGATGAGCTGATTCAGGCGTTTCACCTCGCGAAGGTTCATTCGCATTCCGTGCTCGTGGAGGAGTTCTTTCACGGACGCGACTTCCGCGTGCTCGTCATCGGCGGGCAGCTCGTGGCCGCGGCCGAACGCATCCCGCCGCATGTCGTGGGTGACGGCGTGCACTCGATTCGCGAGCTCGTCGACAAAGAAAATCAAAACCCCAAGCGCGGGCGGGGGCACGAAAACATTCTGACGCGGCTTCAGCTCGATGCGATCGCGTCCGGGCACCTCCGAAAGTCAGGACGGAACTTCGATAGCGTTCCGGCTTCGGGCGAGCGGGTGTTCTTGCGACAAACAGCGAATCTTTCACAAGGCGGAACGTCGACCGACGTGACGGCCATGGTTCACCCAGAGCTGCGCAGCATCTGCGAGCGCGCGGCGCTGACGGTGGGCCTCGACATTTGCGGCATCGATCTCGTCGTACCCGACATCACCCAGCCGTTTTCTGCGGGCGGCATCATCGAAGTGAATGCGGGCCCGGGCTTTCGCATGCACCAGTATCCCACCGAGGGCCAGCCGCGCGACGTGGCTGGCGCCATGATTGACAGCCTGTATCCGCCCGGCCAGCCTTCGCGGATTCCGATCGTCGCGATTACCGGCACGAACGGCAAGACGACCACGACACGAATGGTGGCACACATTCTCTCGAGTGAGACGGGCAAGGTGGTCGGCATGACCACTTCCGACAATATTTGCATCGGCGGCCAGATCGTGAAGAAGGGCGATACGACGGGTCCCGTGTCGGCCCGAAGCGTACTTGCCGATCCGCGCGTCGAAGTCGCCGTGCTGGAGACCGCCCGTGGCGGGATCATGCGCGGGGGCCTCGGCTATGATTGGTCGGATGTAGGCTTGATCACGAACGTGCAGCTCGACCACGTCGGGCAAGACGGCATCGAGGATATCGACGACATTCTCCACGTGAAATCGCTGGTCGCCGAACGGGTGCGCGAAGGCGGAACCATCGTGCTCAACGCCGACTGCGAAGTGCTCCGCAAGTACAGCGAAGAGCCGCGGCTTAGGCGCATGAACCGCAAGGTCGTTCTCTTCTCGAGCTCGAATGATAATTTGGTCGTACGGCGCCACCTCGAGAGCGGCGGTACCGCGTTCGCGGTGCGCGACGGCTGGATCGTCGAGCTCAACTCTGATGGCGAATATCAGATCGCGCATGTCTACGACATTCCGGCGACCTATCGCGGATCCGCCGACTTCCAGGTCGCCAACGCGCTGGCGAGCGCCGCGGTTTGCCGCTCGCTCTCGGTTCCGCGCGAGCACATCGCGCTCGGGCTCAAGACTTTTCAAAGCGAGCTTCACAACAATGGCCGGCTCAATTTTTACCGGCTCCCGAAGGGCATGGCGATGGTCGATTACGGCCACAACCCCGCGGCCATCGAAGCCGTCGGCCGCATGCTGGCGACGTGGAACGTCTCACGCCGCACCTGCGTGCTGAGCGCGCCGGGCGATCGTAAAGACGACGTGATTGCCGGCGTCGGCCGCCAAGCCGCACGCCATTTTCAGCGCGTGATCATCAAAGAAGATCTCGACCTGCGCGGCCGCGCGCCCGGTGAGACGGCGGGCATCCTCGCGCGGGCCGCGGGTGAAACGGCCGAGCCTCGCGTGATTCTCGATGAGGCACAGGCGGTCGAACACGCGCTGTCGACGATGATCGAAGGCGAGCTGGTCGCGATTTTCTTCGAACAGCGCGAAGCGGTGCAAGCGATTCTCAATCGTTACGGCGCGGCCTCGATCACCTCGTCGTCGGCTCCGTGGGTGGCGGGCACCGACCTGGCGCAGGTTTCAGAGCTAACGCGGCAGCCGGATGTCGCCCCTGGCGGCGCTTCCGATGAGAGGACGGCGCCGTGAGCGCGCGCGCGGGAGCTCCCGCCAAGAAGACACCGAAGGGAACGCTGATCATCATCGGCGGGAGCGAAGACAAAGCCGGTGAGATGGCGATTCTTTCCGATATCGCCCGTCGCGTGGGCAAAGGCAAACTCGTGCTGATCACCGTGGCGAGCGAAGAGCCCGAACACGTTTGGGCCACCTACGACCGCGTCTTTCGGGCGCTCGGCGTGAAGAACATCGAGCACTTGGGCCTGAGCCGCAGGGCGGAGGTGATGGCCGATCCTCATCTCAAAATTCTGAAAGGCGCGAAGGTCATTTTCTTTTCGGGTGGCGATCAGCTCAAGCTTTGCAGCGAGCTGGGCGGAACGCCCGTCTCCGACAAGATTCGCGAGATGTACTGGAGCGGCGCCACGATCGCCGGCACTTCGGCGGGTGCCACCGCCATCGGCGAGATCATGGTCTTCGGCGGGCCGCCGCTCGACGGCGACAAGTTTCAGCTCGCGCAAGGCTTGCGGCTTCTGCCGGGGACGATCATCGACCAGCACTTTTTGGCCCGCAGCCGTCAGCCGCGGTTGATTGCCGCCGTGAATCACAACCCGGCCCTCGTCGGCATTGGCATCGACGAAGGGACGGCGCTCGTCGTCAGC
>DASUEL010000286.1:0-4071 GCA_036275095.1 Bdellovibrionales bacterium | reverse complement strand
TGGGAATGAGTCTTTGTAGCACACCAATTGGCCTATGCACTACCAAATTACGCAATCTTGTCCTATGTTTAGCTTATGAAGCAAGGCGAGCAAAACAAACTCCCCGCGCAGCTTGGCCTCGTCCTTTCGGGCGGAGGCTCGCGCGGCGCTTATCAGGCTGGCGTCATGAAAGCCATAGCCGAGATCTCAAAAGGCCTCGGGCTGGCGCAACCGTTTCCAATCGTAACGGGCGTTAGCGCCGGGGCGATCAACGCCGCCTTTTGGGCCGCGCACGCCGACAACATCAGCGAAGCCGCCGAAAAACTTTGCGAGCTTTGGAGCCGCGTCACCTTCGATCAGGTTTTCAGGTCCGGCATTTTCTCCATGGGAAAGATCAGCTCGAAGTGGATCGTCGACGTTTCACTCGGCGGCCTGACCGGAGTCACCAAGGCCGAGTCGCTTCTCGACACCGCGCCTTTGCGCGAGCTTCTGCGAAAAAATCTCGACTTCAACGCGATTCAAAAAAACCTCGAGGCCGGTCACCTGTCGGCCATCTCCGTGACGGCCACCGATTACGGCTCGACAAACTCTGTAACCTTCGTGCAGAGCGCGCGGCCCGCGCCCATGTGGACTCGCCAGCAGCGCTATAGCGTGCAAGCCACGCTCTCGGTCGATCACATCATGGCCTCATCGGCCGTTCCGCTTTTCTTTCCATCAAGTCCGGTGGGCGAGAGCTACTTCGGTGACGGCTGCCTTCGAAACACCGCGCCCTTGAGCCCGGCCATTCACCTCGGAGCCGACAAACTGCTCGTCGTTGGCGTGCGCAAGCAGCCGCCCACGAGCGAGATCACCCAGCTTCCTCCAGCACGTCCCAGTATTGCGCGCGTCTTGAGCGTCGTGCTCAATGCCATCATTTTGGACGGCGTCGACTGGGACATCGAGCGGCTGAGCCGAGTGAACAATACCGTTCGCGCCGTTCCCGAAGAAAAACGCGCGAACCTTCCGCTGCGCCCGATCGATTACCTTTGGCTCTACCCATCCGAAGACATCGGGAAGCTCGCGCAAATCGAAACGCGGCAGCTTCCCAGCGTGATTCGATACCTGATGAAGGGTCTCGGTCCGCTCAAAGAGGCCTCGGGCATCGCGAGCTACTTGCTCTTCGACCCGGTTTTCTGTGGACAACTCATCGACATGGGCTACAACGATACAATCAAACGACGTTCCGAAATCGAAAGCTTTTTCCTTCGTTAAAAGGGGGACTCATGAATCCGCAAGCCCGCCGCGACCTGGTTTTTCTGGTGCTCGCAGGATTTTTCATCACCAACGCGATTTTGGGTGAGCTCATGGGCGGAAAGCTGTTCACCGTCGGCCCTTTCACCATGAGTATCGGCGTCCTTCCTTGGCCCGTGGTTTTTCTCACGACCGACTTGATCAACGAGTACTTCGGGCGAAACGGCGTCAAGCGGCTCACGTTCATGACCGTCGCGCTGATCGTCTACGCGTTCATCATTTTATATGCGGCCATCGCGGTCCCTGCCGCCTCGTTTTCGCCTGTAAATGACGAGGCTTTCAAAACTGTATTCGGCGCCTCTCTATGGATCATCGTCGGCAGCATCTTGGCTTTTATGGCAAGTCAGCTGATCGACGTCATCGTATTCTGGTTTTTCAGAAATAAAACGGGCGGCCGCATGCTGTGGCTGCGCGCGACCGGCTCAACGGCCGTTTCACAGCTCGTCGACAGCTTCGTCATCATCGGGGTCGCGTTCTGGCTGCCCGGTCTCGTGAAGACCGAGGAGTTCCTGACGGTGGCCGCATCGAACTATTCTTACAAATTTCTGATCGCGGTCGGGCTCACTCCGCTCGTTTATCTCGCGCATCGAATGATCGACGGCTTTCTCGGCTCCTACGAAGCAAATCGCCTCATGGACAACGCCGCTCACCAGCAGCAGTAGGCGCGCTCAGCCACCCTTTTTCTTGGCGCCGATCTTTGCCATCGGGTTTTCTTCTTTCTTGTAACCCGCGGGAACCTTTCCGAGCGACGGATCCACGGAAGTTTCTTTGATTTCGCGCAAAATCATTTCGGAGTCGACCTTGCCGTTATTGTACGAGCGATGCCTCACCAAGTAGCCGCGCTTCATGTCGGTTTCTCCGACGTACTCACCGAGGCTTCCGGCGCTCTCTTTCATCTTGTCACCCAGTCGCTTCCAGCGGTCGCCGATGGCCTTGTATTTCTCGATGTTGATGCCAAACTGCTTCCAGTCGCCCACGCAGGTCTCGCCAACTTTCGTTTTGCCCTGCCACTCCTCTTCGACGAGACATGAGAAGGAGCCGACCTTTTCCGCTCGCCCAGTCTTCTTGACCGTGCGCTTTACTTGCGCGGGCATCTGGCCGGCCATCATCTTCATCATCGCCTCGCGCTGAGCCGGCGGCAGCTTAGAGAGCGACGCCTTCATCTGGGCTTGCATGGCTTTCATCGACGCGCCCATTTGGCCGATCATCTGCTCATAATCTTTTAAAGACATGGTGGAGTAGGTTTTTCGCTGATGGTCCACCTGATGGATCAAGTCGGGGCTCAACGTGAAGATCATGCTACTCATAGCGCCGTCGCACTTGTTGTCGTACCTGAAGAAGTTGCCGTCGAGGTAGGTCTCCATCCGGCAGTTCTTCGGGCCGGGCGACGAAAGGACGACGTCGGAAACCGTGCGAATACCCGCAGCCGCAGTCCGGCCGCACAGCACGAGTGCCGCGGCAATAAACAATCGAGTCATGACGCTCCCCCTGGTGTGAGTCTAAAACGTGGTTTTCAGCCGCCGCAGCTTCTCGGCGCGTTCGAGCGCAAGCTGAAGGAGCCGATCGATGAGCTCCGTATAACTCAGGCCACTGGCCTGCCACATTTTGGGGTACATGCTGATCTTGGTGAAACCCGGGATGGTATTGATCTCGTTGACGAACAACTCGCCCGACTCTTTCATGAAAAAGTCGACGCGAGCCATTCCGGCGCAGCAGAGCGCCTTGAACGTCTTGATGGCGAGAACCTGAATGTTCTTGACGATGTCGTCACGCAACAGCGCGGGAATCTCGAAACGCGCTCCGTTTGCATCGAGATATTTGGCTTCATACGAATAGAATTCATGGGTTGGTATCACTTCACCCGGAAACGAAGCGATCGGATTGTCGTTTCCGAGCACTGAGATCTCGATCTCGCGTCCCGGTATGAACTCCTCGGCGAGAATTTTGTAGTCGTACTGAAAGGCATCGGCGATAGCCGCATCGAAAGACTTACGGTCTTTCACTTTGTGCACGCCCACGCTCGACCCCGCATTCGCGGGCTTGATAAAAAACGGCAGCCCGAGCGCGTAAACGGTCGTGTCGTAGTTGATATCGGCGATCGCCTGCTTGTGAAAAACGAGAAACTTACCGATCGGAATGCCGGCATCGCGAAGAAGCCGTTTCATGACGTCTTTGTCCATCCCGATCGCCGAGCCGAGCACCGAGGCACCGACGAACGGAATGTCGAGCAGCTGAAGCATCCCCTGCAAAGTGCCGTCTTCGCCATTGGTACCGTGGAGCACAGGAAAGATCACGTCGACCGAACCAAGGTCACCGCCGCCCTTCGTGTTCATCAGTGGGCGGCCATCACGTCCCGGAACGACCGCGAGTGTTTCGTTCGATTTATTCAGACTGATGGTTTTCGGGTTGTTCGCATTCAGCAAGAAGTTTGCCGAGTCATTCAGGTGCCAGACACCCTGCTTGTCGATTCCGACGGGAACGACCTCATACTTGCTTTTATCGATCGCGTCGATGACGTTTTTGGCGGATTGCAAAGAGACTTCGTGTTCGGCTGATTTACCGCCGAACAACACGGCAACTCGGATTTTTTTGCTCATCAAGAAATTTTAGATCCTATCGAGAGCATCTTCAAGCTGATGTGTCGGCGCCTCACACGAAAAGTTCCGGCAGACGTAGATCGTCGGCTTTCCGTCCTTGGCCGTGAGACTTTCGGCGTAAGGCGCGAGCATCGCGACCTCCGCTCGCTCCTCTTCCGGGCGGTACAAAAACACGGCGTGAGGCGAGTATTTGAAAACCATCGCC
>DASUEL010000285.1:0-2458 GCA_036275095.1 Bdellovibrionales bacterium | reverse complement strand
CGGACCGTTGCGCGCAAGGGCCACGGCGCCCGCGTGGCCTGCGTGCGCAGGAGCGGCGCCTGCGTAGTTTCTTGGCGGTCGCGATCGGAGTCGCGTCTGACCGATCCGGCCGGAGCTCGACCGTAGGTTGCGGGCAATGCCATAGCCAGCGTCCTTGCGTTGGCGGCCGGTCTGCATGTCAGGCGTGCATGCAATCACGGCAAATGAAATTCCGAATTGGTGAATTGAAGACTGTGAAAACTCATGGAGGCGAGTCGGCTCGCGGAAAACGGAAGGGGCCGCGTCCGTTTTGTCGTAAGCGCGCAATTCACTTGGTCCTGCGTTCGCACCGTGCGGGCGGACGCTGGTCCCTCCGTGCCCCACGCAATTTTGAAATCGTGAACCATCTGCTCACTCGCTACGCTCGGCGGTTCGGCGTCAATATTTACAAAAAGGCCGTGGTATTCAACCACATCCAACTGGCCTTGCGTGCCTCCAGCCGACGCGGATTTCAGAATTTTCTAAGAGCCGCGTCCGGTCGAATCGCTTATGAGATCACAGGCTGCTCCAAGGGTAAAAGCACAGGCAGATTCTGGCAATACCTCGCCTTCACGCGAATTACCGAGTGGGGGCGCGATTTCAAACGGCTACTTGGTTACATCACAATGAACGAGCGCGAAGCCACGGGCGCGATCCTCTACCAAACGCGAAAACGGCGGGCTCCCGCCGAAGGTCAAAGGCCCCCATAATGAAGTGGCCCGGCGCGCGACCAAACGCGCTGCAAGTAAAAAAGCCCAGGGGCCATCCATGGCCCCGGGCTTGGAATCCGAAATAAAATCCGGCGCGAGCGGCTTAGTAGCTGCTCGGATCGATCGTGAACTCCACGCGGATCTGACGGACGGCCGAATCGAGAATGGCCGGGTTCGTGACGCGAATGAAGTTGTAGACCGGGTCGTAGATCCACTCGCCGCCTTCTTCTTTGAAGCCGGCGCGCAACACGCGACCCTTGTACGTCAAGCGGATCGTGCTCGGGATCGGGCGCGCATCCAACAAAATTATGGGGTCGAGGGTCGAGACGTGGGTGATCAGGTCTTCGCCGAGGTTCGCCATGAGCTGGCCGAAGTTGGGATGACAAAGCGGGTACCTCTTGCTTTGAATCCGGCGCATGAAATCCCAATAGCGCCCGAAGGTGAAGCTGAAGCCAGGGTCAATCGGGCAATCGGCGGTCGTCATGAACACGCCGTAGCCGACAAGCTTATTCACGTTGCCGCCCTTGAGGGCCGCGAGCTGGTTCACGAACGAAGCTGGCGAAGGCGAGCCCGCGACCGGGCCTTCGTTGCCGCCCTCTTCTTCGTCGGTGACCACAATGATGGCGAGGTACGCATCGGGGTTCAAAAAGTCGGGGTTTTCGCGCAACGCCTTCAGCACGGGACGAAATGTCTCTTCGCGCGGATTGCCTTGCACGCCGAGGCGCATGACCGCTTCCTGAAAGCGCTGAACGTTGTTGGACGTGGTCGGATCGACGCGATTGTCGGTGCGGAAGCCGATGTAAGGATCCTGGTTCACGTCGGTCGAGATCATACCCATGCGCCAGCGCAGTTGGGACTGCTGCTGAAAGAGATCCAAAAATCTCGCCGTGTTTCGAACGACACTGTCGTGCTCGTTCGCCATCGTTCCGCTGTTGTCGATGACCCACAAAATGTCGACGGCGGGAATATTGGAGGTTTGGCTCGCGATTTTGAACTCGAGCGTTTTGTTGTAAACGCGCGCGCCTGGAGGCGGCGTCGGAGTCGGCGTCGGCACCGGCGGCGGTGTTGTTTGCGGGCGCTGGGGCACAGGCGGCTCGGGGACTTTCTCCAGAAAGCCGCTCTCGCGTGAACAGGCCGCAAGAACGACGAGCGCCAATGTGAGTGGAATCAATCTCACATCTTCCCCCTTTGTTGCTGTAGATTTTCGCACTCGTTGGTCGCGAGCGCGCGAACGTTGAATAGCTCGTCAACCCAGAGGTCCTTCTGAACCGGGAAGACCAGCTTTTCGGAATCGGCTTTCACGATCGCGGCCTTCGCGGCGTCGGTATCAAGCTCGGCCACTTGACCGTTTTTCGCCAGCACTTCGCCCTTGCCGCGCATCTTTTCGAGCCACTGAAGCTGGCTCAGAAGCTCGAGCTTCACGTAACGCATTTTCAAAACGGCTTCCGTCACGAGCGGCTTGAGCTGGTCCCAGGTGCGGGCATACTCGCGCTCCAGCACACGGCGGCTCTCGGTGAGCTCGTTCCCCGCGCCCGCTTCGCCCTTGAGACGATCGACGGCGGCGGCCACCTGGCGTGTGAAAAAGTCGGGGCGCGCCGGCGCTGACTCACGCTTGGTTTTTTCGAGCGCATCGAGTTTTTTCGCAAGCGGCAGGAGCTCGGATTGAAACGCCTGGATCTCGGCTTTAACTCCGTCGTAATTGCATTGTTTCAAAAACGAAATCGCGCTCA
>DASUEL010000284.1:0-2441 GCA_036275095.1 Bdellovibrionales bacterium | reverse complement strand
ATCCATTGCAGATGTTATGAAAAATTATTTGGGAATCGACCTCGGCGGCACAAATACGAAAATCGGCATCGGCACGATGGACGGCCAGCTCTATCATAAAGGCTCCGTTGAGACGCGATCGGAGCTGGGGCCGCAGGCGTGGGTCGATCGGGTCGTCGAACTCGTCAAGTCTTGGAATGCCGGATTCGAAGCGGTCGGTGTCGGCAGCCCCGGCCCGCTCGACACTTCAAAGGGCGTCATCATCAGCTCGCCGAACTTGAAGCCCTTCATCGGCTTTGAAATGAAGCCCGCATTCGAGCGCGCGCTTGGCAGAACCGTGCGCTTTGAAAACGACGCGAACTGCGCGGCCCTCGGCGAATATCATTTCGGCGCGCACAAGGGTGACGCCAACACCGTCGTCATCACGCTCGGCACGGGTGTCGGCAGCGGCATCATCGCCGAGGGCAAGCTCGTCAGGGGCCATCGCGGCTTCGCGACGGAGCTCGGGCACATGGTCATCAACTTCGAAGGGCCGCAATGTGGGTGCGGCAAACGCGGCTGTCTCGAGGCGTATGTCGGTGCTCGCAAGACCATCGAACGCTACAACCAAATGTCTCTTAGACCCGATCCGAATATCACGATGAAAGAAATCTTCTCGCGCGCGCTCCACGATCCGCGCGAGCCCGCCAACAAGCATGCGGCGCAGATCCTCGACGAGTGGATCCACGCGCTGGCCGTTGGTCTGGCGAACACGATGGTGATTTTCAATCCGGGCGCCATCATCTTGAGCGGCGGAATCACCGACGCCTGGACTCACATCAAGCCGCGCCTGCTCGCGGCGCTCGAACCGATGGCCGAGCCATACTTACGCAGTTCCACCTTGATTGAAATCAGCAAACTGGGACAATATTTTGGAGTTCATGGCGCGATTGCCCTGGCTGCTGAAGGGGTGCGCCAAGATTCTTAAGTAAACCGAACGGAATCAGGCGCGGAATGGCCGAAGTCGAAAAACTCAGAGAGTGCCCCAGCTGCCATAAAAAGGTGCCGAATTTATTGCGCATCGACGGTGGAATGCGGCAGCGCCTGCGCGAGTCGACGGGTAACACGAACGTTCCGCCCGAGGTTTGCAATGACTGTTACACCGACCTCACGGCTCTGATCTCAAAGGGCGCCCAGCTCAAAGCACAGCATCACGCGAAAGAACAGCACCGCATGGTGCTCTGGCGAAACCGGGTTGAGCTGCTCAAGCAAGCGCGCATCAAGATGGACGTCAAAGCCTACTCCGAGGCGGCCGTACTCTACGAAAAATATCTGCGCGTTCTCGAGATCATTTACGACGTGAAAGCCGGTGAATTGACGCCCGACATGTTCGCGAATCGCGCCCGCTCCAAGGAGCTCGGCGTGATCTCGATGGTTTATTGGGATCTGCTGCGAATATACGACGCAAGCCCACGCTACGGCGACCGGCAAACCAAGGCCGCGCAGAAGCTCGTCGAGTTCGTCAGAGCCGCGCCGCCAGTCGGGCGCAAGATCATTCAGCAAGCCAAAGACTTTTCGAAGACCGCGAAGAACCCCGCGGTGGTGAAACATTTCATCAATCAAACAGGTTTCAAGAAGGGCCGCTGCTTCATCGCGACCGCCGCATTCGCCTCGGATCAGGCTGCCGAAGTGATCTACCTGCAGAACTTTCGAGACGTTCATCTCGAACGCGGGACCGCGGGCCGCGCATTCATCTCGGCTTATTATTTTTTGTCGCCCCCGATCGCGAGAGTGCTCGATCGATTTGAGCCGCTGCGCGCCCCGGTGCGTGGAATATTGAAACTGATCATCAAGGCCTTAATTCGGTCGGGTTATTAATGAGCTTCCGAAATTATCTGGCGGCAGCCGGTATCGCCGTGTTGGCGGCGGCGCCCTTCATGTATCTGAATTGCGCTCCCGGCTTAATCGACAACAACTCCGCGTCGAGTGCGATTCGCGTGCAATGCACGCCTGGTGACAACTGCCTGAAGTATCGCCTGACGACGTACTCTCAGCTGAGCTGCGCGCCTGGCCGAAACCGCGTAAATCTTCAGACGCTGCCTAGCACGAACGGGGGCGCAACGACCGACGTGAGCTGGAGCGGCTGCGTGAGCGTCAGCAACATTGGAGGCTGCTGCCAGCAAGGCCCCGTCACCGGA
Organism: Bdellovibrionales bacterium; assembly: GCA_036275095.1. Lineage (GTDB taxonomy): Bacteria > Bdellovibrionota > Bdellovibrionia > Bdellovibrionales > DASUEL01 > DASUEL01. The sequence continues at coordinate 285 of DASUEL010000284.1, read as the reverse complement.
CGTTTTTCTCAGGATTCAACAGGACGCTCGATCGCGATTTCCTGGGATAACTCCGAGGATAACCGCCTCGATCAATCGAACAAAGCAGGTGAGGGCCGAGTGGTTGAATGTCCATGCGGAACGGGCCGGCTGCTAGCGGGTGAGGACGATCCTGAGGCGGACCGCGAACTATGCGAGAACGTCTGCGAAACGCTTTCGCAAAACTAATGTGCGCGCTCTAATCGTGCACGGCAGGCTTGGGCCGCAAAATAGGCGCCACATGTCGCGCTCCACGACAGGTCAGCT
>DASUEL010000283.1:0-6954 GCA_036275095.1 Bdellovibrionales bacterium | reverse complement strand
TTCACCGGCGTGCAGTTAGAAGCCGGAGTGGCGTCGATCTCGCTCACCTCGACCCGCTCGATTCCGAAGCGCGACGAAGCGGCTAACTTGGGCGTCCGTATCTACTGGTAAGCGAACACGGCCTTATTGCGGCATTGATTCGATGAATTTGTTGGATGACGCGATCGACTTGTTCATGTCCGCGATCAGCGACTCGATGTCGTTCGAGATTTTGAGTGCTTCGCCTTTGAGCGAAGATATCGCGCGGGCGTTCAGATTGTGCTTCAAATACAGCACGTGGTCATTGAACTTGCGAAGGACGGGGGCCATACGGGCCTCCGACGCTTTTAGACTTTCGCGCAGCTCCTCAAAACGCGCCTTCGTGCTCGAGAGGGACGCCTGGCTGCGGGTCTTCAGAGCGGGCGTTTCGATCTGCTTGAGCTCGGCCTCCCACTCGTCGAATAGGTCTTGGGCGACCGTCTCGACTCTTCGAATGCTTTTTTGCACGTCCTCGGCCTGATGACTCGTGCGCTCATATGATTTTCGGAGCTGGTCGTACTCGCGCTCCAGATCGCCGCCATCGAAGCCGTAAACTTTCTTGAGCTGGGTGAGGGCATCGGTGAACTCCTCGCCGGCTTCTTTTTGGTCGTCGCGTGCGTCCTCGACTCGCGTTTTGAGGAGGTCGCGTTTTTGCACGCCGACCAGCTCATACGCCGAATACTGGGTATTGCGGATCGCCTTCTTCACCGGGTTTTGACAGGCGGTCAGTGCCAGCAACATCAGCAGCAGATTCAGTGACGGTCGCGGCCGTGACCGCATATTCAGGATGAATTGGCGAAATTGGCGGCGCATTTGTTGGGCCTCCTTTAGAAGGTGCCGGTCCCGGTGTCCGAGAGGTACTTGAAAAGCGAGTAGGCGAGGTAGGCCGCCAAGGCCATCGCGCCGAAGATCGCCGTGGCGACGGCGAAGAGGGTCGCAACCACGACGCCGCGTGAGCCGCGGGCCGTCCGTGCGGGGTCGAGCGCGTAGCGCTCCATCAACGCGAGGTTTTTGGTGTTGGACTTGTAGAAGAAGTCGAACACGTTGCCCAGAAACGGAATCGCGTCGAGTATGTTGTCGATGAGAACATTGAGGCCCATACGCATCAGAACCGAAGGCGGGCAGCCGGCATCGGCCGCTCGAAAAATAATGTAGAAGGAAATCGCGTTGGTGGCGAGATCACCGACGCCGGGAATGAGCCCGATCAGGCCGTCCCAGCCGACCGGAATGCCGCCGGGGAGCTTGAACCTCGTATCGAGTTGGCGCGCGAGCTCGCGCACTTCGGAGACGGCGTCGGAGACGTCATGAAACGTATCGTACTTCGTGCGGGGCGCGCCGGAAGGGTTCACCATGGCCCTTGTCGTTAATACGCGAGGCGGGCGTTGTCTAGTGATCATTACTTAACTATCGCCCAAAATATGAGTAGAATGGCGCATGGCCGAGAAGCCGCGAAAAATCATTCACATCGATATGGATTGCTTCTATGCCGCGGTCGAAATTCGCGATAACCCCGCGCTCAAAGGCAAACCCGTGGCCGTGGGCGGGCGGCCCGACGAGCGCGGCGTGCTGACCACGGCGAGCTACGAGGCGCGCAAGTTCGGCTTGCGCTCGGCGATGCCCAGCTCCCGCGCCGTGCGCATGTGCCCCGGCCTGATTCTGCTTCCGTGCAACTTCGAAAAATATCGGGCTGAGAGCAAAAAAGTGCGGGCCATATTCGGCGAGTACACGGCGAAGATCGAGCCGCTCTCTTTGGATGAGGCCTATTTGGACGTGACCGACAGCCCGTATTGCGGGGGCATTGCCTCAAAAATCGCGGCCGAAATTCGCGCCCGGATCTTCGAGACCACGCAGCTGACCGCATCGGCGGGTATCGCGCCCAATAAGTTTTTGGCGAAGGTCGCGAGCGACTGGAAGAAACCGAACGGGCAGTTCACGGTGACGCCGCAGATGGTGCCTGATTTCGTCAAGCGGCTCAAGGTGGAGAAGATTCCCGGCGTGGGCCGCGTGACCGCGAAAAAAATGAACGAGCTTGGATTGTATACCTGCGCCGATCTTCAAACATGGGACATGACGCGCTTGCAGTCGGCGTTCGGCTCCTGGGGCGTGCGGCTCTACGATCTCGCGCGAGGGCATGACGATCGTGAAGTCTCCGACGACGGCGAGCGCAAATCGATTTCGGTCGAAAATACCTACAGCCGCGATCTCGTCACCGTCGAAGAATGCGTGGCGAAAGTTCCTGAGCTCTTCGAGGATTTCACCAAGCGTCTCGAAAAAGCGCAGGCCGCAAGCCTCGTGAAGTCGCTCGTCGTGAAGATCAAGTTTCACGATTTCAAGCAAACGACGCTCGAGTCGAGCCAGCAGCGCCGGCCCTCTGTCGAAGCGTTCAGCCAAATGGTCGCGAAAGCGTTTGCGCGGGGCGATCGCCCCGTGCGTCTCATCGGCCTCGGCGTTCGCCTTCACTCCGAGAAGTCGAAGCCCGCAACGCCGCAACTGACGCTGCTTTGAAAGGCTCACATTTTTTGGCGTGGCACTAAGCTTTGAAACCACGGGCTCCGATAGGAGGTCACAGGAGAGTGACCACCCGTGACCAAAGCCCAGCTGCGTTCGCCCTTTCAGGATCTAAGTCTCGCTCTGGCGACCGTGCTCGCCGCCGCTCTTCTGGGCGGATGTACGAAGCCCATGTCCCGCGGCGCTCTCCAAAACGGCGCCTCGCTCGGCGAGCCGGGCGCAACACCCACACCCGCGCCAACGCACACACCGACGCCGACACTCGCGCCGACTCCGACGCCCACGCCGACGCCTACGCCAGAAGCGACACCAGTGCCGACGCCTACGCCCGCGCCGACGCCGACGCCAACGCCAACGCCAACGCCGGTCGCGGCGCCTGTGTACGATCAAAGCTTCGTGTTGAGCAAAGTCGAATTCAGTCCCGGTGGCTGGTTTCCGAAAATCTCACCCGACGGCCGTTACGTGGCGGCGGGTTACGGTGGGATCGAAATTTGGGATCTCGCCACGGGCCAGGTTTCGAAAATGGGCGCGCGCGGGTTTTGGCCGCACTGGATTCGTCCCGGTGTCGTCAGCTACATTCGCGAGGATGCCGACAACGGGCCTGCGACTCGCTTCGAGGTCAATGTCGCAAACATGCAGCCGGTCGCGACGAGCGATGACCCGAATTTGGCGAGCGGTAACCTGCACGCGGCCGCCGACGGCCACTGGGCCTCGTGGCGCGGAGGCCGGCTGACGTATGACGGCCGCGTCTTGATGAGCTCGGGTGCCGGCGGCGCGCTCAATGTGACGGGTAACCGTATCGTTCACGCCACAAATGTCGGCGGAATGTACCTTGGCATCACGGTCTGGATCGACGGCGCGATCGCGCATCAGTATCCCATCGGCGTGCCCGAGGCGCACGAAATCGCGGCGAGCCGCGACCGCATCGTTTACGGAGGTTACGGCCCTATGCGCGGAATCGACGGCAACGGCACCGACATCGATGTCACGGTCGCGCCGTGGCGATGGGAAGCGCATCCTTACATTTTCTGGGTTAATGGAAACGAACCGTGGATCGTCACGTCCACTTTCAGCGGCCGCTATAATCGCGGCTATCTGCTGCTGCGCCCGTGGGGCGCGACCGAGGCGATCGTTCTCGAAGACGGGGACGCCGCGGGCGTCTCGGCCGTCGAAGCCGGCGGCGTCATCACCGTCGTGATGAACACGCCGGAGAGCCGCTTCATCATTCGGCGGCTGCCGGTCAACGCGCCCAGGGTGCGTCTGCAGCCGTGATTGCAGGCATAAAAAAACCGCGGCTCGTGAAAGCCGCGGTTTTGATTCGGCCGGTCCGTATTAGTAGCCTTGAACGGGCGTAGCGTAGATGGTCGACGTGGTGCTGACCGTCTTGCCGGTCGTGTTGTCGAAGTACTTCGACTTGTAAACGACGCGAACTTCTTGGCCCGGCGGAATGTCGATCATGCAGACGGGGCCGATGCCACCGCCCATGTTCGCAAAATCCGTGATTTCGACGGACTCGACGAGGCCGTTGGTGCTCAGCTTCGCTTCGCTGGCGTAGACTTTGTAGCCGCAGCCGGTGGCGTTGTGCTTCACGATCGGAAGGCTGATCTCCCAATTCAGATTGTCGCAGCTCACGAAACCGCAAGTTCCATTGCGGGTAAGTACGATTTCGACCGTGCCTTTGACCGTGTTGTACTTCACGGTGCCGGCGCGGATGCCAGTCCGGAGCTGCGAGTCCATTTTGGCGGAAGTTACCTTCGAGATCTTGGCGAAGGTGTCGGGGTGGAGGCTCGTGGCCTGGGCCGCGGAGCCGAATCCTACGAGGGCAAGGGCTAGAACGAGAATGGCTTTCATGTGTACTCCCAATGATTTTGGTATGCGTTCACCGAAACGAATGAAGCGAGCATTAGCAGCATTCGTGCCGCCGTCTAACTGAATAGATTCGCGGGCGCGGGCACGCCGTGGTTCCATCGTGGAATTCGGCTAAGAACTATTTCACGCGAGGCGAGCCCTTGCGCGGGCGTCAGCTGAGGACCACCGGCAGGGTCTGAACGCACGGCGAAGGCTTGTGGAATCGATTTTTCATCGTAATTTCGATGCATTACAAGGCAGAAACTGCTGGAAAATTCGGCCGTTTTGAGCGATTCTGGGAGTCTTCTCCAAGAGGACTTTATGAATCAGCCGACGCCCAACGCAAAGCCGAACCCGAAAACGCCGCAGGACGCGCCCAACTTTTTGAAACAGATCATCGAGGCCGACCTCGCCGCGGGCAAAAACGAGGGCCGCGTGATCACACGCTTTCCGCCGGAGCCCAACGGCTATTTGCACCTCGGCCATGCTAAATCGATTTGCTTGAACTTCGGCTTGGCAAAAGACTACGGGGGCCGCTGCAATCTTCGTTTTGATGACACGAACCCCGAAACCGAAGACGTCGAGTACGTCGAGTCGATCAAGAACGACGTGAAATGGCTGGGCTTCGACTGGAACGAGCATCTTTACTTCGCGTCCGATTATTTCGAGCAGCTTTATGACTGGGCCGTGTACCTGATCAAACACGGCAAGGCGTACGTTTGCAGCCTGAACGAAGACGAGCTGCGTGAGTACCGCGGCGACTTTACGACCCCCGGCCGCGATAGTCCCTATCGCACCCGCTCGGTCGAAGAGAACCTCGACTTGTTCGCGCGCATGCGCGCCGGCGAGTTCGAAGAGGGCGCGCACACGCTGCGCGCGAAGATCGACATGAAATCGCCCAACATGAACATGCGCGACCCGCTTTTGTACCGTATACGCAAGGCGCACCATCATCGCACGGGCGACAAATGGTGCATCTACCCCATGTACGATTACGCGCACCCCCTGTCGGATGCGATCGAGAAGGTGACCCATTCGATTTGCACGCTCGAGTTTCAAGATCACCGCCCGTTTTACGACTGGTGCATCGACAATATTCCGACGGGCGCGACGCCCAGGCAGTACGAATTCGCGCGCATGAACATGACCTATCTCGTGATGAGCAAGCGCAAGCTCCTGCAGATGGTGCGCGAGAAGAACGTGAGCGGCTGGGACGACCCGCGCATGCCCACGCTTTCGGGCGTGCGCCGCCGCGGCTATACGCCCGAGTCGCTGCAGCTTTTCGCCAAGCGTATCGGCGTGTCGAAAGCCGAGAGCGTGATCGAGTACGACATTCTCGAAAATTGCGTGCGCGAGCACCTCGATCAGGTCGCGCACCGGGCGATGGCGGTGCTCGATCCGATCAAAGTGGTCGTCGAGAACTGGGCGGGCGGCGAGCAGGAGCTCAAAGCCTCGGTGCACCCGAAGAAACCTGAGCTCGGAAGCCGCACGTTCTATTTTACGAAAGAGCTTTATATCGAGCGCTCCGATTTCATGGAGCACCCGACCGCCGACTTCTTCCGGCTCTCGCCGGGCGGCGAAGTGCGCCTGCGTAACGCGTACGTCATCAAATGCAAAGAGGTCATCAAAGACCCGAGCGGCAAAGTGACCGAGCTTCGCTGCGATTACGATCCAGTCACGCTCGGAGGCAAGGCGCCGGCCGATGGCCGCAAAGTCAAAGGCATCATTCATTGGGTGTCGGCTTCAAGGTGCGTCGAGGCTGAAGTGCGCGTGTACGGGCGGCTCTTTAAAGTGCCCAATCCGGAGGACGTGCCGGAGGGCCAAGATTTTCGCGTAAACCTCAACCCGGACTCTCTGAAGGTGATCAAGAACGCCAAACTCGAGCCGGGCCTGAAAAATGCGAGCCTCGAGAACCGGTACCAATTCGAGCGGGTCGGTTATTTCTGTCTCGACAGCAAAGACTCCAAGCCCGGCCAGCTCGTTTTCAATCGCACGGTCGATCTCGGATTGTCACATTGAAACACGTGGCCGTTTCAAAACGCGTCACCTTCGGTTCTTAATCGATTTCTAACTCATTTTCAGGCGGGCCCCTCCGATGAGTGCTGGAGACCTCTACCACCGGTACGTTCGCTAGGAGGCGCTATGAATCGTGAAATCGTTGGCTATTCGCCAACCGGGGGCTGGACTTCGCCCCTCCAAACATTGAGACACCTTGATTCGTCAAAGACATTTATCGCCGTCTTTGGCGTATCGAACTATCAGCCCGAGCACGAGCGTGCTCTAGCGGAGCTCCATGCGGCTTTTCCCGCTTCGAAAATCGTCGGGGGTTCATCTGCCGGCGAAATTTTCAACAATCGCGTTTTTGATAATACGATGAGCATCGCGATCTGCCGATTCGAGCATACGGAGCTGCGAATCGAAGCGGAGCCAGTTCGGCTCGCGGGTGATTCGAGGGCCGCGGGAGCCGCGATCGGCCGCCGGCTGGCGAGCCCCAATCTACGTGCCGTATTCGTTTTGTCGGAAGGGCTTGAAATCAACGGTAGCGAGCTGGTCGCCGGCATTCGGGAGTCCTGCTCCTCG
>DASUEL010000282.1:0-3593 GCA_036275095.1 Bdellovibrionales bacterium | reverse complement strand
CGTACGGTGACGACGCCTCGCTGATCGCGCGGGCCAACGATATTCTGGCATTCGCGCAGTCCGACGCGCGCGTGATCGGCATTTGGCCGTTCACGTATTACAGCTACGATTACAATTGCGCCGACGCCGGCGTGTTCTGCGGCAACGGCATACCCGCCGAGAACTACAACATCAAACCGCGCGGAGGCGCGGGCGTTCGCGACATGCCGGGCCTGCGCACGCACTTTTACAATATGGGCAAGACGATCACCGGCCAGAACACGCGTAACCCGCCGAGCTCGTCGATGCAAACGATCGATCCCCCGCCGGGCGCGATGCAGCCGCCGGGTCCAACGGTCACCTGGCCTCAAAACGTGCGGGCCAATCAGACGTTCACGCTGCAAGTCTTCGGCGGCCCCTTCTATCCGGGCGCTACGATTCAGTACTCGACGAATCGAGGCGTCACGTACACCGACGCGGGCGGAGCACAGATCAACGTCAACCAAGTTCAGCTCGGCGTACCCGGCGGCGTTCCGGCCGGCAGCTATTTCGTGCGGATTCGCAATCCAAACGGGGTCGTCAGCTATCCGCTCGAGTTCCTCGTCGCGCCGTAAGCCACGACGGCTTCACGCCCTCGCGGCGCCGGCGCTCGCTCATTTCGAATCAGAATTGAACCGCAAAAGCGTGAAAGCGGTCAACGCGCCCAAGACTTGTGCCGCGAAGAACGCCCAGATACCTGACGGGGCGATTCCGCAAAAGGTGTTCGTCCACGCGCGCGCAAGGGTGACGGCGGGGTTCGCGAACGATGTCGACGAGGTGAACCAGTACGCGCCGGTAATGTAGGCCGCCACCGTGACCGGCGCCCACTCCACGCGCTTGCGGCCCGCGAGCGCAATGACCGCCAATAGACCAAACGTGGCGATGAATTCAGAGAATGCGAGATGAAAACCTTCGCGCGACTTTTCAGAAATCTGCAGGAGCTCGAGATTGAACATCGCGTGCGTGGCCAGAACGCCGGTGATGCCGCCCGCGAACTGCGCGCCCCAGTACCCGAGCAGCGCAATACTCGAAAGCCGGCCCCAAAGGCGCTCGATCAAGGATACCGCCGGATTGAGATGCGCGCCCGACAGCGGGCCGAGACACTGAATTAGGACGAATAGCCCTGCGCCGGTCGCAAGTGAGTTGGCGAGAAGGGCAACCGCGTCGTTTCCGCCGGCCAGCGACTCGGCCATGATTCCGGAGCCTACGACGACGATCAGTAAAAACGCCGTACCCAAAAATTCGGCGACGACTTTGCCCGTGAGGCTCATAGGCCCAGGCTCACTTTGAAAGCTTCGAGCTTCTTGAGAATGCCGTCGCGCGCTTCGCGAAAGCGGCGCAGCTGCTCTTCATGGGAGGCCGCGTGGCCCGCGGGATCGGGAAACGGCCAGTGGAGCTTCTTCGCGGTCTTCGTGATGACGACCGGGCAGACTTCTTCAGCGCAGAGAGTGATCAGATAGTTGAAGTCGCGCGTGAACGCGGGCGGGAGCCGCTCGTAGGTCTTCGAATGATGGCTCGTGATGTCGATTCCGAGCTCGCGCAGCGCTTCGATCGCGAGCGGATTCACGCGCGTCGGCTGCGAGCCCGCGCTTTGAATTTCGGCTTTGTCGCCGAAGACGTGCTTCGCGAGCCCTTCGGCCATTTGGCTGCGCGCGGAGTTGGCGACACACATGAAGAGAATTTTGACCATAGTCAGTTCGATCCTTTCCCGGTGGCGGCGCCCGACGGCGGCCGGCTCTCGATCGTGCAGAGCCCGCGGCGCTGTCCGTTTTGGCAGCAGTCGGCAATTTCTCCGATGATGAACGGCATTTTCTCCTGATAGACCGCCGCGACCTGTTTCTGCTCTTCGGACGGGTTCGACGCGCGCGAGAAGGCCGCGGGGCCCGCCGCGAGGTCGCTCGTCGTCACGGGAGGTGGTATCACTTTCATGCTGTAGCGGTCCGTCAGGATTTCATTAAGTTCGGCGTAAGTTCGCGACGGCTCGCGCCCGCGGGCCGGGCGCTCGACGGTGAGGCGGGTGACGGTGCCGCCATTTGATGTCACGTTGTGAGTGTAGTGCTTTCCGTTCCACGCCGACTCGAATGATTTCACGCCGCCCGCCGCGCATTGAATGTTCCAAACCTCTGGCGCGCGCAGGATCCGCCCGTGCAGCTGATCGATGTAGCGGCAGTAGTCGGGCATCGTCAGCGCGAATTCATGGCACTTGTTGCGGTCAAATTCTTTCATGTTCAAGAACGCCTGAACGCCCGGAGAGTGCAAGTCATAAGACGGGCGGCAGTCATCGCCGTACGGAACGCATTTGTCCAGCTTCTCGGCGCAGCCTTTGTTCGTCGGAGTCAAGACCATGCCCACGACGTCGGCGCCCATCCCGAGAAGGCGCGCCCCCCTGGGCGCGTTGCGGATGGCCCACTCGCGAAAGCGCACGGTCCAGCCGTCGCGCGCGCCGGTCAGGAAGTTGTCGAAGCTTCCGGCGGCGAGCTGGTTGACGGTCGCGCGCCCCGGGCCGAGCCGCGGGCGAATCTCATTGAGCCTGCGGGCGATCGTCGGTGACACCGAGCCTGACATCGTATTGTCGGCGAGAAGCCGATCGAGCAGCGCCGAGGCCTGTGCGTCGGTAACGGGGCGTCCCGCGCGAAGCTGGCCTGCGATGTCGTCGACGAAGCGGCCGGCCACGTCGTCGAACGGCCGGCGTACGTCGGGCGGCCAGTTATGAAAGTCAGCCGCCGCGATATTGAACCACCGCTTTTGGCTGTTGCTGTAAACGAAGTTCGGAGGAGAGAGAATCGTGGTGCCGCCGCGGCCGGCGAGTTTGCGGCTGAGCGTTTCTTCGAGCGCGCGATAGGTTTCGATCGTCTCACGCGGCGGAGAGCGAAACGCTTGGAACGTCTCACGCTGGGTGCTGATCTCCTTGAGCCACGTCGTCGCCTCGGCGTTCGTCAGCGGCATCGACGGCGAGCTCACGAATTCCAAAATCTGCCGTTTGGTTTCGGCGGCGTTCACGGCCGTTTTGTCGGCACTGATGTCCTCGAGCATCTGCATTATGCGCTCGGTTCGTTTCGCGGCCGGGCCGTCCCAATGTTTCGGGCGAAGCGTGTAATTGGCGATGAAATCCGCCCATTTCGAGCGACTGGCCGCGATCTGATCTCCGAGGCGCCTGAGATACCCGGCCGAAAGCGTGCGCCCGGCCACGTTCGCGAGAAGCGCCGTGCACAAAAACGGATAGCCGCCGAGACAAGTCGAATACGACCTGATCGCGTCGATCTTCGACGCCACGTCATCGGCGCGGCACGAGTAGTGTGTCGCGCTTCGCTGAGCCGCGACCGGCACCGCAAACAGAAACAGAATCAAGGCCTTGAGCATAAGTACTCTTCGGCTCACGGACCTCCGATTTGAAGGCGCGGCGCCTTTCGCGCTGGTCCAAAGGACAGTCTGGCTCTTGAATTACGGCTTGCTCCGACACCTTGTCATTATCTTCAAGACCGAGTCGCAGTTGATTCGAGCTGGCGATTTATACTCCGGCGCAAGTCTTGCTTTGATAGCCATCAAGGGGGCCGTCGTGCCATTCACAACGCAAC
>DASUEL010000281.1:0-8204 GCA_036275095.1 Bdellovibrionales bacterium | reverse complement strand
TGCCCGTAGAGACGATCGTCCGCACTGAACACGTCACCGTTGTCGTAAAATCCGATCTAAAGCGCCCCATTCTCGACGAGCTCAGCGAATCCATCAGGACGGCAGCGGAGCTTTACAAACCGGCCGCTCTCTTCATCGATCTGGCCGAGACGAAGAACGCCGACGAAGCCACGCTGGCCGAGCTGTCACGGGTGATCAAAGAGCTCCGAGGGCGCGAGATCAAGGTTTACACACTCCGCGCGGTTCCTTCCATCCAGCGCAAGATTTTTCAAAACGGCCTCGACGAGGTTTTCCAGCCGCGCCAGTCCGAGGGTGAAGCGCTCGCGGAGCTCAAGCAGGCCGTCAAACCCTCGCCTAAAATAAACGTTGAGTTCGTGAACCCGTTTCTCGAAGGGACCATGAAGACGCTGCAGGTTCAGGCCGCGACGGAGGTTCAAGCCGGCACGCCCTACGCTTCGGGGCGCGGCCCCGCCGTGCATGCGGACATCATCGCGACTTTAGGCATCGTCAGCGGAACCTTCAACGGCTCGATCGCGCTTTGCTTTCCGAAGGCCGTGTTTCTAGCAGTGGCCGGGCGCATGGTCGGAGAAAACTATAGTGATATAACGGATGACAATGCCGACGCCGCGGGCGAGCTCCTCAATATCATCTTCGGGCAGGCCAAAGAAGTTCTCAATCGCAAAGGGTTCACGATCCAGCAGGCCATCCCGACCGTCGTTCACGGCGAGGCCATGAAACTCAGAAACGTCATTCACGAGCCCACGATCATCGTTCCAATGGTGACGTCGGCGGGAAAGTTTCACATTCAAATCGGACTCGCGAAAGGATAACCGGCAATGGAAAACAAAGACGCAAAAATTCTGGTCGTCGACGACATGAACACGATGAGACGAATCATCATCAAAGCCCTCGGCGAGATGGGATTCACGAAAGTCGCCGAGGCTCCGGATGGCCAGGTGGCGTGGGAGAAAATCATGGCTGACCAGAAGGCCGGCGCGCCCTTCGATTTGATCGTTTCCGACTGGAATATGCCGAACATGAAAGGCATCGAGCTCCTCAAACGGGTGCGGGAAACCTCAGAGCTCAAGAAAACGCCCTTCATTCTCGTCACGGCCGAAACCGAGGCGTCGCAAGTCAAAGAGGCGGCCCAGCTCGGCGTCTCGGATTATCTGACCAAGCCGTTCGCGGCGGGCCTGCTCAAAGAGAAGGTCCTTCGGATCCTCGCGAAGAGCAAAGGCGGAAACCTGGCGGCCGCCGCTTGATTTTTGCGCGAGCCGTCTCAGAACGGCGGCCGCGTCACCCGGAATACGAGCCATTTCGCCAGGTCGGACTGCTTGAAGAATAAGCTCTTGATTCGGGGCGCGCCGAGTTTACCGAGCAGCTCGGCGGAGGCATCGGAGCCCTCTCGAAGATAGAGCAGGAATTTCCGGTTGAGCGGCAGATACAAGTACAAGTCGGTCGGCACCTTGCACGGCTCGCGCCCGAGATCTTCGGGCGCGATCGCGCAAAACCCGGGATCGGGGCTCTCTTCGGCCGCGGCCGACGAGGCCGCCTCGCAAATCACGATGACGGTCTCGTGCCCGAGGTGGCGGCATTCGACTCTGGCGAGGGCCGTGGAAGCGCTCCATGTCGCAAAGTCCAGCGGGATACACGCCACCACGGCCGCCGGGTGCGGCGTGTCCGCGGCGAACCCCAGACCGGCTAAGGCGTTCTTCGCTTCGATCAGCATTCCGGCTAGAATGGGCGCGGGCAACGGGCGATCGGCCGAAGCGGAGATCACGCAGTACATTTTTCCTTGCAGGAGAAGCGGCTGCACCGTCAGCTCGTGGACTTCGCCGAGGCTTCCCGGCTTGTCGTTGTCATGCAGGAACGTCTCCTCGGCCGCCCGCGCGAGCAGGCGTTCGAGGACCTTGAAGAACTCGTCGTTCCGGTCCACTCAGCCCGCCTTGCCGCGGCCCCGCCGGTAAACCGGGCCGGAGCAGGACTCCATACGCTCGAACCGCTCCGAGATGCCGAGCAACGACTCCGTCGCTCCCAAAAAAAGAAATGCCCACGGCGCCATCGCGTGTTCGAGGTTGGCAAGCACGCGCACTTTGGTATCGCGGTCGAAATAGATGAGCACGTTCCGGCACAGGATGAGGTCGAACGGCCCGACGGCCGGAGGCGGCTCGAGCAAATTGAGCTGTTTGAATGTGAGAGCCGCGCGTAGCTCGTCGTTTACGCGCCATCCGCCAGGCGTCTTGTGAAAGAACCGCGCGAGATGCCCGGGTGTCAACCCGCGCTGTACCTCGAACTCGCTGTAGGTACCTTCACGGGCACGGTCCAGGGCGGCGGATGAAATGTCGCTACAGAATATTTCGACGTGATGGGTGGCGAATACATTCATGTGAAGAGTCAGCGCCATGACGACCGAGTACGGCTCCTGCCCCGTCGAGCACGCTGCCGACCAAATGCGAAGAGTGCGCTCATGGCCCTTTTGGGCCAGCAGCTGCGGAAGGATCTTGAGGCATAACGAATCGAACGGCCCGACGTCGCGAAAAAACAACGACTCATTCGTCACCATTGCTTCAATCACCGCGCGCACCAGCTCTTTGGCGGGCGCGGCCTTCAGCGCGGCGATGAGCTCTCCGAGCGATTTGAACGAGAAACGCTGAAGCAGCGGCGTCAGCCGGGCCTCCAGCAAATACTGCTTGTCGTCGCCGAGCTCGATGCCGCAGACGTTTTTCAGATACTGCGAGAAAAACGCGTAATCGCCCGAATCCAGCTTCATGCGGCGGATCCTTTCACAAGCTCCCCAATGACCAGCGGGATCCGGCTCAAGGGTAAGATGGAGCTGGCGTATCCCGCCTTCGCGACGGCACCGGGCATTCCCCAGACGACGCTCGTGGCCTCGTCTTGCGCCAGCACGGTGCCACCGGCTGCAACGACTTGCCCCGCGCCCGCCTTGCCGTCCTCGCCCATCCCGGTGAGCACGACCGCGAGGAGCTCAGGCCCGTAATACGCGGCCGCCGCTCCGAACAACACGTCGACCGCCGGCCTGCAAAAGTTGACCGGCTCACCATGGCTGATGCTGATGTGCGCGCCGTCGGGCCCCGGCTCGACCGCCATGTGACTATCGCCGGGCGCGAGATAGACGGCTCCGTTGACGACGGGTTCGCCGTGCCGGCCCTCGCGCACGTCGCGCCCGGTTTCTTTCGCCAGACGCTCCGCGAGCGCCGTTATGAAAAACGGCGGCATATGTTGAACGATCAGAATCGGGGCTCGCACCGCGGCCGGCAGCTCGGTCAGTAAGAGTGAAAGCGCGCTCGGCCCGCCGGTGCTGCTTCCGACGACGATCGCCCGGGGCTTGCGCCTCGGGCCCGCGCGAACGGCCGTCTCGTGCTGCTGCCGCGCGCGCTCTTGAACACGTTTCGAAAGCACGCGTACCTTTTCAATGAGGCTCTTGGCGACGGTTTCGAGCGAGCCGTGCTCGCTCAGCGAGGTCGGCTTTGGGACGTAATCAGTCGCGCCCGCCAGCAGCGCGCGGATCGCGACCTGCGACCCGTGCGTCGAGAGCGCGCTCGCAACCACGATCCGCACCCCGGGGCGCGCCCGGAGCAGAAGCGGGATCGCGGTGAGGCCGTCCATATTCGGCATCTCGATATCCAGCAAGACGATGTCGGCGCCGAGCGCCGCTATCTGTTCGATCGCGACCTTGCCGTCGGAAGCTGAGCCGACGACTTCAATATCGGGCTCCGCGGACAGAATTTTCTTCCACATCATCCGGTAGGCCGCCGAATCGTCGACGATGAGTACGCGCGTCTTCGGTGCCGTCACGCTCACCCCGTCCGCCACAATAGCGAGAACATCAGCACGAATCCGATGGTTCGGAAGACGAAAGCCGCAAAGCCGAACGCACGATGGAAAGACGCCTGCCGACGGCTGGCAGTGTTCCTCCACCGCCGGTACCCGAGGTACGCGGCGGGCCCATAAAGGAGCACCGCAGCCGTCGAGGCAAATATGTGTGTTTGTTGCCAGGGCGTGAGCGCGAACGACGCCGCGGTATCCACGGCATGGCGCTGCACCTCGAGTACCGCAACGATGGCCAGATCGAGCGCGATGGCCGACGCCATGAGCGGGACGTGCAGCGAGGGCCGCCGCTTGAGCGCGAGGCCCACGACCATCAGTCCGTACGAAAACGTGGCGAATGCCATATAAGGCCGGACCGGCGCCAGCGCCGCGGTGAATGCGACAAACGCGATGCCCGCGATGAGCGCGGGCTTGCGTCCCTCATTCCCGATTGCGACGACCGGGCTCAGCATATGAGCTTCGCGGGGCCGTTTCATCTTACAGCCCCATCTTCTTCAAGAAGTCTTTGATCACGGCATCCATGCGGCCCGCGACTTCCGACAGCTGCCCCGAGGCCTTTTGAATCTCGGAGGCCGTGCGGCTCGCGTCGGTCGCGGCCTTCGACACGTGCGAAATATTCTGCGTGACGTCCGTCGTTCCGCGCGACGCTTCGACCGCGCTCCGTGAAATCTCGGCGGTGGCCGAATTTTGCTCTTCGACCGCGGCGGCGATCGTCATCGAGATCTCGTTGAGCTTGGCAATGACCTTCGCGATACCCTGGATAGCCGAGACCGCGCTCACCGTGTCTTTTTGCACCCCGGTGATCTTCTGGTTGATTTCTTCAGTCGCTTTCGCCGTCTGCCGCGCGAGCTCCTTCACCTCGTTCGCGACGACCGCGAAGCCTTTGCCCGCCTCGCCGGCGCGCGCGGCCTCGATGGTCGCGTTGAGGGCGAGCAGATTGGTCTGCTGAGCGATGGAGGCGATGACCTTCACCACCTGGCCGATCTCTTCACTCGACTTCGAGAGCGAGTCCATGGTGGTGTTGGTCGTGGCGGCATCGCGCGACGCCTGTTGGGCGATCGACGCCGCTTCTTGCACGCGGCCTGAAATCTCGCGAACGCTCTTCGCCATCTCTTCCGACGCGGTGGCGACCGATTGAACGCTGCGGCTCGCCTGCTCGCTCGCGGCGGCGACCGTTTGAGCCTGCTTCGATGTTTCTTCGGCGCCGGCCGCCATCGTCTGGCTGCTCGCTTCGAGCTCGACGGCCGCGGCTGTGAGCGTTTGTACGACACTCGCGACTTCGTTCGCCACCTTCACGCTGTCGGAGACGAGCGTCCAAGTCGCCATGGCTCCGATGTAATTCTGGTTTTTATCGAAGATCGGCGACACCAGCAGATCGAGGGTTTCGGGGCCGACCTTAATGTTTGAACGTTTCGGCAGGTTGCGGGCGTCAGCGAGCAGCCCGCGCTGATGCGCCGGATTCTTGTGGAAGATATCGATTTTCTGGCCCACCATCTTGGCGACAGGCACCGGGAGATACTGCTCGAGCCGTTTGAGGGTGTTCGCCGACGCCGGATTCATATAGTTCAGTGTCAGGTCGCGATCGGCAAGCATCACGTTGATCGGCAGGTTGTCCATCATCGATTGCAGGCGCGACGCTTCGGCATCGGCACGTTCTTTATCGGTGACGTCTTCCCAGTTGACGATGTAGCCGACGATCGCACGGTTCTCTTCGATGGCGTTCACATTGAGATCGAGCTTCCGCGGACCGACCGTGATCGTGCGGCGATACGGAAGCGACTTCCGGTTCGAGAGGAGGCTTCGCACCCGCTCGCGCAAATCGCCTTTATGAAAGCGGTCGATCGAGCCTCCGACCATGTCTTGCACTTCGAGGCCGAACATTTGGCGGATGACGTCCGCCATGTTTTCGAGCGTGGCCTGGGCCTTCTCGTTCATGAACACCAGATTAAACGAAGCGTCGGCGACGAAAACGTTCGTACCGATTTTTTGGAGCGCATGACTGAGCGTAGAAAGCTTGGACATGACAGAGCGAGCCTCGGCCTTCGGCGCCGACGCGTCTTTCATCGTCGCAGCCATGAACGTGTACACCCGCTCCCAAGCGTTCTTGACGTCTTCGGTGAAATCCGAGCCGAGGCCGCGCGCCAGAGTCTCGAGCAGCGCCTGGCCGACAGTCCCGTAATGCTGGGGCTGCACGCCGTAATCGGCATGGCGCAAGCCGAGCCCGTTCAGTACGCCCACCAGCGCCTCGGGCCGGTCGAGCCCGTTCACCGCGGCGGTCAAGGTTGCGGCCAGCTTTTTCTTTTGCTCGGTCAAGTCGTCGGGAAACAGCGCGCGTGCCGATGGATCCAGTGTGAACAGCCGGTCGTAGAATTGTTTGACGGCCTTATCGAGGACCGGCAAGACCTTCTTGAAGCTGTCTTGAACGAGACGGCGGTCGCGGGGCGAGATGATCGGATCCAGAGTTTCGGCAACGAGCTGCAAATTCATGGCTATCTCCTATTGGGTTTTGAAGAACGTTTCTTTTATGAACCTGTTTTTTTGATATTCAGTAATGATCCCACCTCGACGACGATCAGGAGCTGGGACTTCAGGCGATGCACGCCGCTGCAGACGTCCTTCCAGCGCGATGCCAGGGTGGGAGGCGGCGGCGCGTACGTGTTCTTGGCGACCGTAATCACGTCGCCGACGCGATCGGCGAGCAAACTGAACAGCTCCCCGCCCTCCGAGACGATGACGTTCATGAACGGCTCCGAAGAATCCCGCGGCGGAAGCCCTAAACGCTCGCGGAGGTCGATGCCCGTGACGATCTGGCCGCGCAGATTCAAAAGACCCTTCACCGTCGCCGGGGTCAGCGGCACGCGCGTGAAAGGCTGAGGCGGCAGAATTTCCTGAACCTGCAGGACCGGGATTCCGAGTAGCTGGTCTCCCACGTAGAACGACATGAATTCGAGATCCGTGCTCATGCGGCTTGTGCCTCCACTTCAGTGGTCGAATGCAAATGTTTTTGCAGAACGGCCGCGAGCGCGTCGCGGTTGAACTTCACGAGAAAGTCGTCGAAGCCGCTGCGTTTGGCCCGCATCCGGTCGGCCGGGGTGTCCAACGATGTCAGCGCGACCATCGGCACGTTTTTGAGCGCGGGATGCTCGCGCACTTTCTCCGCGAGCTCGAAGCCGTTCATCACCGGCATTTCGATGTCGCTGAGAATCAGGTCGGGAACGGGGTTGGACTGCAGGTACTCGTAGGCCTGCGCGCCGTCTTCGGCAATGGACAGAGCATAGCCCTTCGACTCGAGAATTGGCTGCAGCAGATGTCTGAAGAACGGCGAATCCTCGACGAGCAGGATGCGCGCGCCCGGCCGGGATTGCGCCGCTGGCTTGACCTTGAACCAATCCGGATACGCCTGCCGTATGAAATGATAGGTGTCGATCACGCCGCACGCATGACCGGCCGCGATCGCCACGCCGAGAACGCCCGGGCTTTGCCCCTGAGTTTGGATTTGAAGGTTTTCGTCGACGATGTCGAGGATCTCCTCGACGAGAAGGCCCATGGCCCGTTTGCCGTCCGAAAAAATGATGGCGGGAACGCTCGACGCCCGCGCGGCCGACAAGTCGAGACCCGGGTCGGCCTTGATGAGCGGAAGCAGCGCACCCCGGTACTGGACCAGGAGCTGACGGTCGACGTGCTCGATGGCCGCCGGCGCGAACTCCTCGAGCCTCGCGACCAGCGGCAGCGGGACGACGGCTTTGTTGCCGCCGCCCGTCCGAAAAAGCAACAGCGTCGTTCGATCGGCTTCAACGGCGCGCGAGTCGTTCTTCGCCTCGAGCGAGCCTTGCAAGTCGGAGCTTTGGCTGAATGCTTGAGCCGCGACGCGGGCTGAATCCAGGATCAATATCACCTGGCCGTTTCCTAGGATGGTCGTGCCCGCGTAAAGATCGGCATCGCGCAAGAGCCGGCCCACGGGTTTGACGACGATTTCCTGCATGTCGAAAATCTCGTCGACGACGAGACCGAACTGCATCTCGCCGACTTTGATGACGACGATCGAGAAGCTGCTCTCCTCGGCACGCTCTTTCGTGCCGAGGGCAAGAAGGCAGCCAAGCGGTACCAGCGGCAGCAGTTTGTCGCGCAGGCGAAAGACGCTCGCGCCGTGTATGCTCTCGATCAGCTCTTTGTTGGCCTCAGAGACCCGCACGAGCTCGACCACACCGCTCTGAGGAATTGCAAAAACCTCTTGGCTGCCTTCGCCGCCCGCGCGCACGATGAGCGCCGAGATGATGGCGAGCGTGAGCGGAAGCTTGATTTTGAACGTCGTGCCGCGCCCCTTTTGCGTGAAGATATCGATCGTTCCGCCGATG
>DASUEL010000280.1:0-2531 GCA_036275095.1 Bdellovibrionales bacterium | reverse complement strand
CAGTTTCCGTGGAGCGCCGTCGTGAGCACGGTCTTCATCGGGATCGCTGTGACGCTGGTCGCGGGGCTTTATCCGGCGCGCCGAGCCGCGCGCATAGAAATTCGCGAGGCCCTCGAGGCCGAGTGAGCAGGAGGTTATATGATAATTACGATTCAAAAAATCGCAGCGATTATTCTCGTACTTGGCGCGCAGGCCGCGCATGCGATTACGGCCCAAGAGGTCATGACGAAAAACGAGCAGGCCCGGCAGCTCGAGAGCGTCATCGCGAAAGTGAAGCTCACGACCGGCGGAGCGGGAGCGGCCGAGAAGGTGAAGGAGTTCACTTGGTGGCGCAAACTCTCCGGCGATAAAGTTCATTACAACACGCTCACGCGTTTTCATGCGCCCGCCGAAGTGAAAAACCAAGGAATCCTGTTTTTGGAGACGGCCGACAAGACCGACATTCAGATGTATCTTCCGAGCTTCAAGAAAACCCGGCGGGTCGAAGCCCAGCAGCAGAGCAGCAGCTTCATGGGCTCGGAGTTCTCCTATGCCGACATCACCACGCCGGCCGTCGCCGATTACACGCACAAGATGCTGAAAGAGGCGGAGACCTGCGCGGAAGGCCCAGCAAGCTTTCAGTGTTACGTCATCGAGAGTACGCCGGTGAGCGAGGCCGTTCGTGAGCGCACGGGAACCAGCAAGAGCGTGAACTGGATCCGCCATGATAACTTCATGCCGGTGAAAGCCGAGTTTCACGACCTTCAGGGCGCTCATTGGAAGACCATCACGTTTGCCGACAACAAAGCCGTGCTTCCGAAAGAGTCGAAGTGGCTTGCTCACAACGTGCGTGTCGAGAACGCGAAAAACAAGAAGTTCACGACGCTGGCGTTCAGCGACGTCAAAGCCACTGAAAAGGTGCCCGACTCCACGTTCACTGTTCAGAACCTCTCGCGCGAGCGCTGATGCCTGTCCTGGTCTCGCTCGGCGCTTTGATCATTTCGCTCCTTCTGCTTTGCGCGCAACTCGCGCAGGGCGCGGAGATTTCGGGCCGCGCATTCACCGATGTTTACCTCCCGGCGCAAAAGAAGCTTCCTAAGCCGCTCAACCAGCTTTCGGGTTCGGTTTGGCTGCAGGGCGATCAGGCCTTCAGCGAAGCGTGGAGCGCCCGCGCCATTTTTGAGGCCAACGCGTTCGACTACAATAACTCGAACGTCAGCGGGCGGGGTGACAGCACCCACGTGGAAGCGACTCTTCGTGAGGGGTACGTTTCTTATTTTTCTGAGGGACTTGAGCTCAAGGCCGGCCGGATGATCCTGCCGTGGGGGAAGTCCGACGGAATCAATCCGACCGATTTTCTTTCGGCTCGCAATTATTCGTTTTTCAATCCGGACTCCGAGGTGCAGCGCGTGGGCGGCGCCGCCGTTCAGCTGAGCTACACTCCGGAGTCGCTGGCCGCGTGGAACTTCACCGCGGTCGTGCAGCCGTATTTTCCGCAGGGCCGGTTTTTGATTGCTCCGGGAGTTCTCCCTAGCGGTATCACACTCAATGAGCCGGGGCGGCCCGAGGCGGGGAATCCAAAAAATTTCGAAGTTGCGCTCAGAGCTTCGTACGCGGGCGAGGGGTGGGATGCCTCGCTGAGCGGGTTCAACGGCTGGAACCATTTTCCCGAGCTTGCCGAGCGAATGCATACGGTTTTGGGCCCGGGCCTGGTGGCCGTCGAGCTCGATCAAACGAATAGGAGGGTCCGCGCCGTGGGCGCCGACGGCTCTTACAATCAGGGCAAATACGTCTACCGCGCCGAGAGCGCGTACTTCTGGACCGAGAACGAAGATGGCCTCGACATGCGCACGCAGCCCATGCATCACGACACGGTCATCGGAGTCGAGCGGCCCTTCGGTGACCACGTGCGGATGCAGGTGCAGGGCGTGCTCCGTTATTACCCGAATTGGCGGCCGATCGGAGAAACGGGCGGCGCCGATCCCGTCTCGGCTGAGGTCAACCGGCAAGTGGCGTCGAGCAACGCGCTTTTGTTTCAGTATCAATCGCGTGTGAATACGTCGGCGACGTTTCGAATCGCCTACACCGATGAGGCGAGCGGAGTCGATGCCGAGCTTTTCGCGACTGAGAACTTCGAGGGTCAGGATTTTCTGGTGCGCCCGAAGGTCTCATATGCCGCCACCGATCAGCTCCGTTACACGCTGGGAGGCGACTTCTACGGAGGACCGGGGCACCGGACCCTCGGCGCGCTGAATCCTTACAACTCCGTTTTTCTAGAGGCGAAGTACACGTTTTGACGAGCTCCGGCCACTCGCTCTGGTTACAGGCGTACGAACCATTTGTTCGGCCTGTTGGCTCCTGCCTACTGGATCTACGTCTCACGATGGCGTCTCAAATCGAGCTGATTTAAGTATGGCCGAATCGCGCACTTACAACCGCCATTCTGGCCCTGGACGGACGTGAATTTGCATCTGAGAATGAATGGAGAGGTTGCAACGGAGGCATAAGTAGATGAATCAAAGGGAGACGCTCTGCAAAGCCGGTTTCTACAA
>DASUEL010000279.1:0-5618 GCA_036275095.1 Bdellovibrionales bacterium | reverse complement strand
TCCCACGCGAAGCGCGCGTTGCCCGTCTTCTTGGCGAGGCCTTCGACCGTTTGGTCGTTGAGGCCGAGATTGAGAATGGTGTCCATCATGCCGGGCATGCTGGCGCGGGCGCCCGACCGCACGCTCACGAGCAGCGGGTTTTCGACCGAGCCGAACTGCTTCCCTACCACCTGCTCCATCTTTTTGAGCGCACCAAGAACCTGGCCTTCGACTTCTTTCGGGATCTTCTGTCCGCCTTCGTAGAAAGCCGTGCAGACTTCAGTGGTGATCGTGAAGCCTGGAGGAACAGGCAGGTTGAGTGCCGCCATCTCGGCGAGGTTCGCGCCTTTACCGCCGAGCAGGTTCTTCATGGAGGCATTGCCCTCGGTATGGCCCCCGCCGAAGAAGTAGACCGATTTTTGGCTCACGCTTGTTTTCGTTTGGTTCCGATTCGTCGTTTGTTCCATAATCGTCATCTGCCCTCCCAGTGGGTGCCTTTCGCGGCGGCAGCCCCTATTCGTTGAAGTTGGCCAGTTTGTTTTTGACGTACGCCTCAAGCTGCGAGACGTCGACGCGGTCTTGTTTCATGGTGTCGCGGTGGCGAACGGTCACCTTGTGGTCTTCGAGCGACTGGAAGTCGACCGTCACGCACAAGGGCGTACCGACCTCGTCTTGGCGGCGATAGCGCTTGCCAATGCTGCCGGCCTCGTCGCTCTGAACCATCCAGTGCTTTCCGAGCGCGTCCCGCACTTTGTCGGAGTACTCCATGAGATGCTCTTTTTTGGAGAGCGGAAGAATCGCGACCTTGATGGGCGCAAGCTCGGGATGAAAGCCTAAAACCACGCGCGCGTCGTCGGCCGCCTCGCCTTCGACGGCTTCGACACGGTAGGCGTCGCACATGAACGTGAGCACGTTGCGATCGCAGCCCGCCGACGTCTCGATGATGTACGGAATGTATTTCTCTTTGGTCGCCTCTTCGAAGTACTCGAGGTTCTTACCGCTGAGCTGCTGGTGATTTTTGAGGTCGAAGTCAGTGCGATTGTGGATGCCTTCGATCTCCTGCCAGCCGATCGGGAACTTGTACTGAATGTCGAACGCCGATTTCGCGTAGTGCGCGAGCTCCTTCGGGCCGTGCTGATGGAACTGCAGATTCTCTTTGCGGATGCCGTACTTGAGGTAGAACTTCATGCGCTCGTCTTTCCAGCGCTGCATGACCTCTTCGTCGGTTCCGGGTTTCACGAAGTATTGCATCTCCATCTGCTCGAACTCGCGGGTGCGGAAAATGAAATTGCCCGGGGTGATCTCGTTGCGGAAGGCCTTGCCGATCTGGGCGATTCCGAACGGAATCTTCCGGCGCATGGAGACCTGCACGTTCTCGAAGTTCACGTAAATGCCCTGCGCGGTTTCGGGGCGCAGGTACACGACCGCGGCCGATTCTTCGACCGGGCCCATGAACGTTTTGAACATGAGGTTGAAGTTGCGCGCTTCGCTCAGCTCGCCGCCGCAGTTCGGGCAGCCTTTGGTGCCGGCGGGAATTTGATCTTGGCGAAAGCGGCTCTTACATTTTTTGCAGTCGACGAGCGGATCGGTGAAGTTGTCGACGTGGCCCGAGGCCTTCCACACTTGCGGCGCCATCAAGATCGAAGCGTCGAGGCCCACGATGTCGTGACGGCGGACCATCGCCTCCCACCAGATGCGCTTGAGATTGTTTTTGAGCTCGGCACCCAGCGGGCCGTAATCCCAGCAGGAGTTGATGCCGCCGTAGATTTCGCTGCTCGGAAAAATAAATCCGCGTCGTTTGCACAACGACGTCAGCGTTGCGAGATCGTTCAGGCGTTCAGTTTTGGTCGGTTTTTTTACCACTTCGACATTTTCAGACATTGGATCCCTCAAGCGTTTCACGAGATGACGCAACAGCGCTCTAATGGTTGGCACGGCCATACTAAAGTGTCAACAATTGCACCGTCTTAGAGCCAAGTTTTGACTCGGGGTTTTTCCCATGCTTCCCTATTCATAATGTGCAATGTCATGCGCGTTTTCAGGCTCGCCATTCAACTCATGATTCCGTTTCTTTTCGCCGGCATTTCGGCTGCGCAGACTAAGGCGCAGCGCACGGCAGCCGACGACTTCGCCATCCGCGAAGCCATGGTGAAAATGTCAAAGCAGCTTGGAGTGACCTGCAATTTCTGTCACGATCTGCAAAACTTCCGGTCCGATAAAATCGACAAGTACAAAGTGGCCAAGGATCACATGCGAATCGTGGATTTACTCAACACGCAGGGCTTCAAAGGCAAACGCGACGTCAAAGCGGACTGCTACATGTGCCACCGCGGAAAGCCCGTCCCCGATTACAAAGAGCCGCGCTGAGCTCGTAGGGCATCGAAGGCCGCTTGCGCGCGTGACCGGCTCGCCGCGTCTCGGGCCCCTGAAAGCGAGCGCCTGAGGGCGTCCCGTACCAGGTCATCCGGCGCCCCCGCCGGCACGTCGAGCACTTCATAAGCATCGAGCTTTTCACCCTGATAGTCGAAAAAGCAATTGAGCTCCCGCTCTCTGCGGCCGGCCGCGCCGTCGAGCCGCTTCGGACCGAAGTCGAACTTCGCGGGCTGGGGCCGTTTACGCGAGCGAAAGATCACGTAGATCAAAAGGATGACAATGAAGGCGTTGAACAGTACAAACCGGTTGATGTTCACGCCTTCGATCGTAAACGACGGCGCGACTCGAATTCAAGAACTACGCGCAGGCCTGATTTGCGAAGAAACTTGGGGGCAGGTTTGAATCCGTTCGAGCAACAAAGACCAATTCCCGGTGTCGCCTTCATCGTCGCCGTCTCGAGTGGAAAGGGCGGAGTCGGTAAGAGTACCGTCGCCGCGAATCTCGCGCTGGCCCACGCCAAAACCGGCGCGCGGGTCGGCCTGCTCGACGCCGATATTTACGGCCCGAGCCAGCCGCGCATGTTCGGCGCGATCGCACAGAAACCAAGGGTGATCGGCGAAAACAAAATCGAGCCGCTGTTTCGTTATGGCGTGAAACTCATGAGCATGGGCTTTCTCGTCGACGAAAATGCGGCGCTCGTATGGCGCGGTCCCATGCTTTTTAAGGCGATGGAGCAGCTGCTGCGCGAAGTCCACTGGGGCGAGCTCGATTACCTGCTCGTCGATCTTCCGCCCGGAACCGGCGATGTGCAGCTCTCGTTGGCGCAGAAGGTTCCGGTCAATGGCGCGATCGCCGTGACGACGCCCCAAAATGTGGCGCTTGCCGACGTGAAGAAGTCGATCAATATGTTTCAGCAAATCAAGATCCCGATTCTCGGCGTGATCGAGAACATGGCGCATTTTCTCGGTCCCAACGGCGAGAAGCTCGAGATGTTTCCGCGCGGTGAAATCGATACCTACATGAAACTCAACGACATCGGAAAGCTCGGCGAAATTCCATTTCATCCACAGCTCTCAGCCGCATGTGAAGTCGGCATTCCGATTGTCGAGAGCCAGCCTTCGCACGTCATTTCGAAACAATTCATTGAGACCGCGAAGGCGCTCCGCGCCCGTCTGGGCTGAACGCCGCCGCTCCACAATTCGACTGAACTTCACATCTCAGAAATTGGTTTTCGCCCCGCCCTTCGTCCTAATGTGATACGAAAATCCCAAATATCTCGCACATTTACTGCACAGCGGTATAATTGAAGCATTAAGGCAGGTATTTGATGTTACGTTTTCTCAGTACGTTGCCAAAAGAAATCATTCCGTTCTCAAGGCGGAGAACTCCACGTGAGCTTCGGCTGGATTCGCCCCCGAAGTAACGGCGCCGAAATATCAGCAAAAAACTTGAAGGATTCATTCACGCAAATCTAGGTGCACGCGTGCCCGCCGGTCGCAGACGGTTCGGGTTCGTAGCGGCCCGAGGAGGCGTATAGAAAGGGATTTTCGATTTTTGCTAGCTGTCCTCTTTGAAAAAGGCAAACCACGCGGAAACGGTGGGACGCAAAGCCAGAGGGGCTAAGGCTCGAGAATAGAACTCGGGAGACTTGCCAGCCGGGCTGCCAAAGGAAACGAGGCTTTTGGGAAGCGGTTCGGGTGCCGGGCCAGGAATGGCTGGAGCGCTCGGGCTGAAGAGGAGGCTGGACTTTCGCTCTTGGAGCGGATGTCACAATCAGAGGTTGGAGAGTTACTCTTCGCTTCGCAAAGCCTGCAGTAGGACACTGCGGGCTTTTTCTTTTTCCTCCACTCCACTCCACTGAACAAGTTGGCTTCGACGGAACTTCGAGCGAGGCCCGTTGGGAGTATACCCTCCGACAGGCCGGGCTCGCGACTACGCGCCAAGCTTACCCTGCGTTCGCGGGCTCGGGCATCCTGCCCTCGGCCGCGCTACGCGCGGCAGACCCGCTCTGATCCTGTCGGAGGGTATACTCCCAACGGGCCTCAATTCGAAAATCCGTGAACGTCAGACTTTCTTTGGCGTGGCGGAAAAAGAAAAAGGCTGATGATCCTTAATTGTTGTTTTGCTGGCGTTGGTATTGCTGACACTGATTGCTGAGGACTGATGACTGATCACTGACGAGTGGGGCGAGCGCTTTGCGGGCCCACGAGAAAGAGAGGCGCGACGCTGCCGAGACGAGCTCTGCGTTTGCGATGGCGGTGGCTTTGTTTTTCTAATCAGTGGCGATTAATCGGGAATGATGAGGGCGCGGCCGACGAGCACTTTGCTGCGCTTTTCGATGCGGTTCTCGGTGACGAGGCGGCCGAGGGGGATGTTGTACCGGCGGGCGATTTCAATGAGCGTGTCGCCCGGTTTTACGATGTGGACGCGCGTGTCGGAGCGGCGGCTGCTCGTTGAAGCTTGGCCGTGGCGCACGTTCTTCGTATTGACGTCGAGGGCTTTCTTGTAACGAACGACGCGGCTTTCACGCTTGGCGCCTTCTCTACTGGTCTTTTTTTTACCTTTGCCCGCGGGATTGGCTTGGCTCCCGCGCTCGGGAACCTGCAGTCGCGCGCCCACTTTGATCGTCGAGCCGCGGCGTATGCCGTTCATGTCTTTGAGCACTTCAACCGTCGTGTTGTACTTGCGGGCGATGTCGTAAAGCGTGTCGCCGGGGCGAACGCGGTACATGCCGTTCGCATCGACGCCGGCATCGTCGTTCGTGGCGACTTCGCGATAACGCACGTTCGAGAACGATTTTGCAATGACCTCCGCGACTTTTTCGCGGCTGCCTTTCGGAATACGAATGTTCGCCGAGCCGTTTTGCACGACTGCGTAGCGCGTTTTGTAACCGGCGTTGAGATCGGCCAAGGCTTCGTATTCGACGCCGAGCTCTTTTGCGAGCACCTTCAGATCGACCGTTTGCTGAGCGACGTACTCTTCGAACTCCATCGCTTGCTCGAACGGAATATCCGTGAATCCGTACTTGGTGGGATTACGCGCGATAACGCCGGCCGCGATGAATTTGGGAATGTAATCGATGGTCTCAGCCGGGAGGACGCGCCGATGCGCGAGCTCCCAGAAGCTGCGCGTGTAGTACTTCATGACGGAACGCTGAATGCGCATCTCACCGACATTGTATGACGCGATTGCGAGGTACCACGAGCCGAAAAGGTTATAGAGCGCTTTGAGGTAGAGGGCCGCGGCCTCGGTCGACTTCACCGGGT